>QHPA01000520.1 GCA_003218935.1 Verrucomicrobiota bacterium | reverse complement strand
GTTTGTTGTTTGATCTGGGAGCGACGCGGCTGACCAACCGGCGCGAGTTGGGCCGAAGTCAACTCGCTGTTTCCGTCTTTCTACCGGCAAGGAAGCGGTTGGCGAGCAGCCAGGCGGATTCGAACAGTATTTCGGTCCTGAACACCGCGACGCTGAACGAGGTCATCAAACTGCCCACGCCCGACTTCGTCAAAGCCATGAGCGTTTCCCGCGACGGCCAATGGTTTGCTGCCTACCAGAACGATGGCGAAGTGCGCGTCTGGCGAACCGACGATTGGAAGCTCGCTGTGACCGTTCCGTCGCGCGCGGGCGCAGGTATCCACTTCGGCGCGGTTGATTTTCTGAGTTCGGGCGACCGCCTGGCCATCGGCTGGAGAAATGGCAAGGTCGCCATCCACGAAACCACCACCGGCAAGCTGCTTCACGAATACTCCGCGCATACCGACGGCATCACCGCTCTGGCTGCTGCGCCTGCCTCCACGGTGCTCGCCACCGGCGCCGGGTTCTCCGAGACGACAATTAAGCTGTGGAACCCTGACACCGGCGAATTCATGCGCGAACTGAAGGGGCATCAGGCTTGGGTATCAGGACTTGCCTTCTCGCCCGATGGCACGCTGCTCGCCTCGGCCAGCGCCGATCAAACAGTCCGGCTGTGGGACACGAAAACCTGGGTTGAGGTGGCGACTCTCCGTGGCCATGAAGATGAGGTGTATTCCCTGGCGTTTTCGGCGGACGGACACCGGCTCATCACCGGCGCAAAAGACGGTTCGGTGCGGCTCTGGAAGATTCCGCCGGCCGAACGTCCACCCGCCTTGTGGGTGTTGCCCGAGCGGTGCAACAACCTCGCCATTTCTCCGGACAGCCGGCGCCTTGTGACGGTGGGCGACGACTATATCCTCTGGGATTTGGACAGCGGCGAGAGGCTGGCGACACTAACGGAGCTGCGCGGCGTCCAGGCCGGCTGCGACTTTTCGCCTGACGGCCGTCAATTGCTGGCGGGCGGACGAAAGGGCAAGATCCGAATCTGGGATTTCGAACGCAACTCGCTCAGCGAGTTCGACACGGGCCGTGACGAAGATGTCGCGGGAGTGAAAACCCTGGGAGCGACCAACTTCCTGGTGGCGGCCTGGTGGAGTCCCGACGTGCGCATCAAGATTTGGAATTTCGAGACGCGTCAACTTGTTCATGAATTTGAACCGTCCGGCCCGCAGATCACCAAGGGCAACTTTTCCCGACGGGGCGATATGGCGATCGGCCACGATGATGGCAGCGTGACACTTTGGAATGCTGAATTGGGATGGGTGCAAACCAACTTCCCCGCGCATCGGCGGGCCGTGACCGGGGTCGCCTTCACGCCCGATGGCCGCACCCTGGCAACCGGAGGGGTGGAAGGCATGGCTAAGCTGTGGAATCTGGCCACGCAACGAGAAATCGTCACCCTCAAGGGCCACCTCCAGTCGGTGCATGCGCTCGACGTCTCTCCCGATGGGAGCCGACTAGCCACCGGCAGCGGCGGCGCAGAATCGGTGAAATTATGGGACATTCACACGCACCAGGAACTCATCACTCTCGCCGCTGATGGTTCGAAATCATCGGTTTGAACCTCGGTTCGAACAATGAACTTCGCTTGCAGGTCTGGCGGGCGCCCTCATGGGAAGAGATCAGGACGGCAGAGTCGCAGGGTAAAAAGGAATTGCCACCACCATGAATTCTTCACGAGAAGAAGCCTTGTTTACGCTGGCTGTTGAAAAGCCTGCCGCCGAACGCGCCGCCTTTCTCGACCGCGAATGTTCCGGCGACGTCGAGCGTCGCCAACGCGTTGAGGCGCTGCTCGGCGGCCATGACAAGGCGGAAGAATTCCTGAATGAACCGCCAGCGGCCGTATCGGCCAAAACCTTCGTGATCACGACCGGCATGGTTCCGGTGACCGAGAAAGCGGGCGACCGGATTGGCCGCTACAAACTTCTCCAGCAAATCGGCGAAGGCGGTTGCGGCGTGGTCTATATGGCCGAACAGGAGGAACCCGTCCGCCGCCGCGTCGCGCTCAAAGTCATCAAGCTGGGCATGGATACCAAGTCCGTTATCGCCCGTTTCGAGGCCGAGCGGCAGGCGTTGGCCCTCATGGACCATCCCAACATCGCCAGAGTGCTCGACGCGGGCGCCACGGAAACGGGCCGGCCCTACTTCGTCATGGAACTGGTGCGCGGCATCAAAATTACCGAGTATTGTGACCAGAACAAACTTTCCACGGATGAACGGCTCAATTTGTTCGTTCAAGTCTGCCACGCCATCCAACACGCCCACCAAAAGGGCATCATCCACCGGGATATCAAACCCTCGAACATCCTCGTCACGCTGCATGACGGCGTGCCGGTGCCCAAGGTCATTGACTTCGGCATCGCCAAAGCGACCCAGGGACGACTGACTGACCAGACTCTTTTCACCGCATTCGAGCAATTCATCGGCACACCGGCCTACATGAGTCCGGAGCAGGCCGAAATGAGCGGGTTGGATATTGATACGCGTTGCGACATCTACGCGTTGGGCGTTCTGCTCTACGAATTGCTCACTGGCCAGACGCCTTTCGATGCCAGAGAATTATTGGCTTCCGGGCTGGACACCATGCGCCACACCATTCGCGAGAAGGAACCCGAGCGCCCCTCGACACGTCTGAGTACCATGCTCGGCGCTGACCTGACGAGCGCCGCCAGCCACCGGCGGACTGACGCGCCGAAACTCATCAGCCTCCTTCGTGGTGACCTCGACTGGATCGTGATGAAGGCCCTTGAGAAAGATCGCACGCGCCGTTACGAGACAGCCAACGGCCTGGGGATGGACATTCAGCGGCACCTGCACAACGAACCGGTCCTCGCCAGTCCGCCGAGCAGCCTCTACCGATTTCAAAAGCTGGTGCGGAGGAACAAGACTGCGTTTGCCGCCGCTGGCGCGGTCGCCGCCGCTCTGGTCATCGGACTGGGGCTGTCCTTGTATTTGTTTATCCGGGAGCGCGACGCCCGGCAGCGCGCGGTTGCCGCCGAGCAGGAACAGAATCGAATGCGACAGCAGGCGGAAATACGCGCTGAGATCGGACAGAAACTCACCCAGGCCGGCCTCCTGAT
>QHPA01000054.1 GCA_003218935.1 Verrucomicrobiota bacterium | reverse complement strand
TAATTGTCATCGGACACAGCATGGGCGGGTTGCTGGCACGCACGCTAGTGACTGAAAGCGGGGACGCGCTTTGGAATTCGACGTTTGCGATGCCAATATCCGAAATTGATCCGCACCTGGAGCAGCTCCCTGAACTGCGTCGCATGTTCTATTTTCAACCAAAACCTTACATCAAGAGGGCGATTTTCATCGCTGTCCCGCACCGTGGGAGCAAATCTGCCGACGGCATTTTTGGTCGTTTCGTGTCGAGGCGGGTGCGTCTGCCGGACGAACTTCACAAGTTCATTGCAAGGTTGCGGACATCCATCACCGGCCTGTTGAAGCCCGAGGCAGCAGCACTGTTTGACCGAGGCTATCCCAACAGCATTCGCGTGCTTTCTCCCAACACGCCTGGTCTGATTGCACTGGCGGAACTGCCGATCACTCCTTCCACCCCATTTCATTCCATCATTGGTGATCGCGGTTTGGGAGGCGGACCGAAGAGTTCCGATGGCGTCGTACCCTACTGGAGTTCACACCTGCCAGGAGCGAGTTCCGAAGTGTTCGTGCCGGCAAGTCATCGGACTTACGAAAGCCCCGAAGCTATTGCGGAAGTGAAACGCATTCTTACATTACACCTCGCCGACCTTGCGCAACGGGAAGGAAGCGTTCCCTCCGGACAAGGGAGTGAGTCGGCGGAGAGACATTCGCCATGACGCGCACCTCAAATGGAAAGCACCAACTCTGGCTGCTGGTCATGGGCATGGCAGTTTGTCGACCGCCAGCGGGCAATCCAGGCCACAAATACACCTTGGCTTTACAAGCTGTGGTGTCCGGCGAACACAAGGACCCGACACGTTCCAAGGGCAATCGGCTGACGATACCGGCGTGACGGCGGTTTATTTGGGGCCGCAACTGAGCTTCACTTGGACAAGCAAATTGAGCGCACAACTTGGCGCGGACCTGCCGGTGAGCATCGACAACACGGCGTTGCAAACAGTGCCCGACTATCGCGTTCGTGGCGGATTAACGTGGCATTTTTAGTCTCTTGAACGATTTTGAGGTCTGGTCTATGGGATGGAAAAAACTTTGGGGCGCTAACAGGCCCCCGAGCGACTGTGACTTTCGTTGCTTGGGTATCTCACATGCATTCGTGCCCATCTAAATCACACCCGCGCATTGAGAGTAAACGTGACAATTGCTATAGTCTGATTACGGATGTGGCGGCGGGGAAACGGCAGGATTACATCTTCCGAAAGTGTCTCGAAACGAGGTTCAACGAAAATTCTCTGTCAACCGAAGCAACGGTCCATCACACTGACACAATCGTATCTGTGTGCATAAAAGAGGCTGTCAGTTGCCAATGGTTAACGCATCCCCTCAGAAACGAGCTTCAATGGGCGGCAGTCTTGAACGGTGTCTCTGCCGAACTACTCCCGCCCAAAACCGGGAAGCTTCTGTGTGCCCTCGATTTGCACGGCCGCTAACTCTTCGGGATCGAGGCCAAGAACGGAAAGGATCGATGGAGCAATCTGAGCGGTTTGCACAGGTGCCAGCACCGTCGTTGGAGCAATGAGCGGGTTGGCCACGAGCAGCGCGACATTGGTATCATCGAAGGAGAACCCACCATGCTCTTCATCTTTGGCAGTGGAGTTGGAATAGATCACCCCGAGTTCAGGTTGCACAATGATGTCCGGCACTCGCGAATCCGTTGCGGGATTCGGAAAACCCAGCAGCAGGCTTGTCCCTGAATAGGTGGTTTGAATGAAGGCGCTGGATTGGCCTGCTTGCAAGGCTTTAGTCGCCGCTGCCGTCGTCGATTGGTCCTGGAGCCAAATCAGAGCGACATCGTCCTGGGTCAACTGGGCGATCGGTGCGACGGGCTCTACGAGGTCCTTGATTGCGTTCTTCAGGTGAAAGCCTGTCAATCCGCTCTTCAGCCGGGTCGGATCGATGGGACTTTGACCGTGTTTGGCGGAAATAATGAACAAGGTGGATTTGGCCAGCTTGTTTGCTTCGAGAGCGGCCATCATGGCGCCAATGGATCCGTCGGTATGATCCAGAGCGTGTGCGAGCAGCGGGCTTGGGACGGGTGTGCCGGTGGCGGAATCGATCAGGTAACCACCGTTAGCCAGACTTGGCTCAACGGCTGAACCGTCAGGATTGACGTTGCCGACAAGTTTCTGGCCGACGCTGACGGCCTGGAAGTTCATGCCGAAGATCGCCGGAGTGCCCACTCTCTGGGTGTGGCGGCTGTCCCATCCCTGGATCTGATTGAGGATGGCCTTCACCTTGGTGTCGTCGTAATTCTCAGTCCCTCTCAGACTTGAAGTATTCACCACGTGCGTGGTAGTGGCACTCTCGGGCGTGTAAGAATTGATTTCCGGCGTGAAGAGATCATCCACACCGTTGCCCGACGGGCCGTTCACAATGTCATACGCAGGATGCTTGTCACTCCAAGCGGTGCCAAGATTAGCTTTCTTCGCAACCTCGAAAATCGTGTTCACCCTCAGAAAGCTGTGAGGGTAAACGGGCGCCAGCGTCACAGGATCGCGCGGAAGTCTCTGCGGATTGATGCCTCCGCCTGCGTCCGGTCGAGTCAGGTCGAAGTCGATCGTTTCGTCATAAACAATTTCGGTTCCAGGCGTGTTGCCACCCAGTGGGTTGCCGTCGCCGTCAATCAGTGGTGGCAAAAGCAAACGGTCGTAGGAATCATCGTAATAGACGCCGGTGGTTCCGGGCGATCCGCCGGTGACCATGGCGAGCAACCCAGGAAACGAGTCGGAAGGTTTGGAGCATGAAGCCTGTGGATACGTGATCCCATGGCGGCTGAGCTGTGCGAGGGCAGAATTTGGGTGTGCTTTGATGTAGTTCGCCAAGTCCACTGCGTGTAGTCCGTCGACGCTCACAAGCAAGACGTGCTGAATGCCTTCCTCTTGACCGCCCCGGCGGTAGTTTTCGGCGGGGTAAGCGACACTGAGGGTTAAGGCCAGTGTGATCGCAGCCTTTGACGCGAAGGAGAAACGATTGGGGCTGAATTTCATATACATAGTTATTGGGGTTCTGGTTGCCGAGAGTACCCACCAGATTGAGAATCCCGGCAGCTTTCAGAGGATTGCACCGTCGCATTGCAATCTGATGTCGAACAAGCGACAAACAGGTGAAAAGGCAGCCGGAAGGCTCAAGCGGAAATCTTGTCGCACGATCTTAACTTGAAGAAGCGATCTGATTGAGGAGCTTTGAGGCAAAATCAAAAAGAATGATCGTTTTGGTTGAAAACAACGGAGGCAATGTGAACGATAATGCGTTTGAACCTCCAGCCGGCTGCTCAAAACACTGGTAATTTTCGCGAGTGGAACAGAGAAATCCTTTAATCGAATTGACGGCTTTTAGCTGCGCAGGCCATTCTGGGCAGCATTGAACTGGTCCCTCCAGATGGGTCTTTGCTCAATTGTTCTCACCTTTCTGAGTCCATAGCTTTGGTTCCTGTCCTGACGCTTTACGTGTGGGGTGGGGGGGTGCGGGCCTTGTCGTGTTGAGGCGGCCAGACGCTTGCGCCAAACAGCGGACGCTGGCTGCCGTCACATCCTAGCGACGCGCGGTGGCCGAGGGCCTCCGCCGAGGCGATCAGCGCCCCGTAACGCATTCCATTGGCGCTCACGGCCAACTCGTCGAAGGCAAAATCCTCCATCACTGCTTCAAAGATTGCCGCGCCGGGCAGAATGACATCGGCCTTTTGGGCCGACAGACCGACCAACTTCACGCGCTGGGCCAGTGGCAAAGCCCAGAGCCGTTCAGCCTGGGCGCTGACCTGTTGAGCACTCAGCGGGTGTGCCGACAATGGTTCTGCGGCCTGCCCGATCATCCCGACCTGCAGGCGCGCCAGCGTGGTGGCCGCCCCACCCGTGCCGACCAGTTTCACCGTTCGCCCACAGAAAGAGCCCAAGAGCGGCTGCAGTTTCGGATGAACTGCACGGTAGAAAAACTCCTTCAGCCAACGCCGGCAGCGAACCAGGTCATCGGCCGAGGGCGGATCGGAGGGGCGCAGGATTTCCAGCAGGCGCACTGTGCCGAGAGGGAAGCTGCGCCGGAAGTAGATAAAGCCCCGTTCACCGAGAATGAATTCCGTGCTGCCTCCGCCCACCTCCAAAACCAGAAGCGGATGACCCGCCACCGGCGAATCGGTCGTGACACCCCGGAACACCAATTCGGCCTCCTGCTCACCCGAGATGATCTCCACTTTCAGACCACAGGCCGTTTCGATCGCGGCCCGTAAATCCTCCTGATTGACCGCTTCGCGCACGGCACTGGTGGCGATCACGCGCGTGGAAGCTGGATGGAACTCGGCCGCCAGCGCGGCAAAAACGGCCACGACCTCCGCGGTCCGCAGCACGACTTCGGGCTGTAAACGCATGCCCTGATAAAATCCGTGGCCCAGACGGGTCTGCACGCTCTTCTCGACGACAGGGCGCACAACTCGACCGGTCACCTGGGCCACCAACAACTTGACGGAATTGGTGCCGACATCAATGACGGCGTGACATGGCGGTGCGGTCTGCATTCGATCTTACGTGACGACACGTCACCGATTCGTCACCTTTCTTTCACGGGATTGTCACGCAGTGTAGATAGTCGATTCTTTGATGTCATGTCAGGAAACCTACTGACACGTTCGGCGGGCTGCGTCGGCGCGAGGAGGAGGCAAAGACGACGGATTTCTACAGCACAGGACCGGCATTGCCGTCGTGAGCGCCACGGACACAGCGCGAATGGTCACGCTGGCAACCCCGTCCGCCCAGTCTCACGGCTGGCTCAATAGCCCGTGCCCCACGGCGTAGCGCACCAAGTCCACACGGCCGTGCAGGCCGAGCTTCACTCCAAAACGCATCTTGTAAGTCTCGACGGTCTTGGCGCTCACGCCGAGCTGCGCGGCGATTTCCTTGTTGCTGTATCCCCGAGCGGCGAGGCCGAGCACCCTCCGTTCGCGGCGACTCAGCGCCCGTCTGCGGGGTCGGCCTGTCGCGCTGAGGGTACCGATTGCGCGGCGCGGCGCCGGGTCAAGCAGGGCGGGGTCGAAGTGGACTGCGCGTTTGGCCACGGCGCGAATGGCCGCGAACAGTTCTGCGGGCGCAGACCGCTTGAGCACGCAGCCGGATGCTTTGGCGTCGAGCAGTTCTGCCAGGTCGGGTGCCTTTTCGTGAGCCGTCAGCACGAGCACGGCGACGACCGGCACCCTGAGTTTGATCTGTTCCGCCGCACGCAAGCCGTTCCAGCGCGGCAAGTCGAGTTCCAGCACCGCAACATCCGGATGCAGCGAGCGCGCCTTCGCATAGGCTTCCTTCCCCTCGGTCGCCTCACCGATCACTGCCATGTCTGGCTGTGTGTTGATCAACAACTTCAATCCGGCGCGCACGATCCGGTGGCCGTCGGCCAGCAGAATGCGGATTTTTTTCATGCGGTGCGTGTGCTTGACCGCTGGCATCTGTCTTCGAGGACCGGTGTCGGATGCGTCCGGCACTGGAGGGACAGGTAGCTCGAAGCTCACGCAGCAGTGCGTCGCTAATCCTGCTCCACACCCACGCGCTTGCGGGTGACGATTCTGTGAAATTCTGAATGCACCGCTCCGGGCGAAGCGTCGCGCCAGAGGTGTCAAATCAGAGGGCCGTCCTGGCTGGGATTCCACGTGCGTCCGCGCGAGCCGGCTCGTCAGTAGCCTCCCCCCACCAAACTGTACCACTAGCCAGCAGCCGAGTTACTTGATTTTGTTCGAGAAATCACATATTCTTGCACCGAAAAACGGGCATGAGCCCCAATCCCGGCCATTGGCTCCACTTTCCGGCGTTTGGGCATCAGAAGGTTACGAAATCATCGGAGCCGGGTTTCAGTGGATTCTTCCGTGCCGGACTTGTTCCGCGGCGATCCGAGCTAAATGGAGATAACGGATCCGCTGGTGGCTTGCCGCGATTCGTGGGGTGCTTCCCGCCCGGTCGCGCTTGTGAAACAAGCGCGCGTACGCTGCCAAAAATCACCTCTGCACAACATTTCTTGCTGGACAAGTCGCTTGATAAGATCGACAAAAGAAGGAATCCGTTTTGTCGATTGTGAACAAAGAACTGCGCATCCTGGTCCTGGAAGACGTAGCTGATGACGTAGAGCTGATCAATCGTGAATTGCGCAAAAGCGGTCTCGCCTTTCGCTGCAAGCGCGTGGACACCCGCGAGGATTTCGTCCGTGAGCTTGAGCATAATCCGCCTGACCTGATTTTCTCCGACCACGGCCTCCCAACGTTCCACGGATTCTCGGCGCTGGCCATCGCCCGGAACCAGTGTCCGGACGTTCCTTTCATCTTTGTCACCGGTTCCCAAGGGGAGGAAATGGCGGCGGAAACGTTCAAAGGCGGCGCAACGGATTACGTTCTGAAAGACCGGCTGTCGGGCCTCGTCCCCGCGGTGCAGAGGGCGTTGCACCTGGGGGAGGAACGAGCGCGTCGCCAGGCGGTCGAGCATGCGTTGCGGGAAAGCGAGGAACGCTTCCGCATGTTGGTCCAAGGGGTGGAGGACTACGCCATTATTATGCTCGATCCCGAAGGCCATATCACCAGTTGGAACATCGGCGCGGAATTGGTCCAGGGTTACGGGGCCAGCGAAATCATCGGCCGTCGTTTTTCCTGTTTCTACCTTGCCGAAGACGTCAAGCGCGGGAAGCCGGAGAAGGCTTTGGAGCTGGCGAAGGGCGAGGGCCGCTTTCGAGAAGAAGGCTGGCGAGTGCGCAAGGACGGCACGCCGTTCTGGGCCAATGCGGTCATCACGACTTTGCGCGACCCCCAAGGTGAGTTGCGCGGCTTCGCGCTGGTGACTCGCGACGTGACCGAACGCAAGCAGGCGCAGGAGGCATTGCAGAGGAGCGAGGAACGCTACCGGCGGCTGGTGGAGCATTATCCGGATGCGTTTCTTGTCCCGAACGACAACCGGATTGCGTCCGCCAATTCAGCGGCTGCCCGCCTGCTTGACGCTGTCCGGCGGTGCCTGAACCTGAAATTCAGAATCATCGGGCGCGTGACGACGATATCTGTTGATTCGCAAAACAGGACGATCAATTTGCAACTGGATCTAACCGGAGAATCGGCTCCGGTAGAAGTAAAAGTCCACGGATACACGCTCCGGGAGGAAAAAGGAGCAGCTTTCCTTGAACTGGGATTCGTCGAGACTTCGCGGAAATGGGTCAACGCCCTGCTCGAACGGCATTTCCCACGGCGACGCGTGGAAGTAACCGGATGGGAAAAACTGGTCAAGGCCCTCCTCTAAGCCCCGGCAGACAGACACAGCGAATTGGCCCGATTCCAATACGGCCGCCTTCTACTACGTCAATTGCCGGCGCGCTGGTGCATCCGCCAAAAATTACCAGCGGTATGCGATGAGAACCGTTGCGCGGTTGTGCCGATGATATCGCTGGAGCAGCACGGCTACCGCGCCAAGGAGCGCGGACTTCAGTCCGCTTCACCTCTC
>QHPA01000053.1 GCA_003218935.1 Verrucomicrobiota bacterium | reverse complement strand
CGTCGTTGGCGCTCAGGCCGGCGCGGTCCATGCAGAAAATCACCGGCAAATCCTGCAAACAAACGTCGTGGTGCAGACAATCGTAGGCGCGCTGAAGGAACGTCGAGTAAATCGCGCAGACGGGATGGAAGCCCATCGTCGCCATGCCCGCGGCGAAGAGGACAGCGTGTTCCTCCGCGATACCGACGTCGTAGTAACGATTGGGCAGAGCCTTCTCCAAAGCCTTCAGCCCGGTGCCGCTCGGCATGGCCGCAGTGATGCCGATAACGGAGTTGTCCTTTTGACAGAGCTTGACCATCGCCTGGCCGAAAACATCCTGCCAATTAGGCGGCGCACCGGGTTTGGGCGCGGGTCCCGCGCCGGTCTTGATGTCATACGGGCCGGTGCCGTGGAATTTTTCGGGGTGCTGAATTGCGACATCGTAGCCTTTGCCTTTCTTCGTCAGGACGTGCAGCACGACTGGCAGGCCGGATGTTTTGGCGTATTCCAACACGTTGATCAACAGCGGCAGGTCATGGCCCTCAATTGGCCCGATGTAGCGCAGGCCCATTTCTTCGAAGATGACGCTGTTGCCGAAACCGCCACGGCCGTCCGTGCCCAGGGAACTGTCGGCGGGCCGCAAGGTGACTTCGGTGACGGCGCCTTTGAAGCCCTCCTCGGCTTTGTGCGCGAGCCTCAACGCCAGTTCACCTTTGGGTAATCGCTTCATCAACCGCTGGATATCCTTGTGCAACCGGTTATAGGAAGGGTGCGTGATGATTTTGTTCAGGTAATGGGCGATCGCCCCGACATTCTTGGCGATGCTCCATTCGTTGTCGTTCAGAATGCCGATGAAGCGCTTCGTCGTGTACGCGATGTTGTTGAGCGCCTCGAAGGAAATGCCGTTGGTCAACGCCGCGTCGCCAAAGATACAAACCACATTCTCGTCGCTGCCGCGTTGATCGCGCGCCGCGCACATGCCGAGCGCAGCCGACAACGCGGTGCCGGCGTGGCCCGCGCCGTAACAATCGTGCTCGCTTTCAGTGCGGAGCGCGAAACCGTTCAAACCGTCAGTGGTGCGGATGGTGTGAAAGCGGCTTTTGCGGCCGGTAAGGAGTTTGTGAACGTAGCTTTGATGGCTCACGTCCCAGACGAACCGGTCTTTTGGCGTCGAGAAGACGCGATGCAGCGCGATGGTCAGCTCCACCACGCCGAGGTTGGGGCCCACATGGCCGCCGTTTTTGGAAAGGACGGTGATGAGTTCGTGGCGGATTTCCTCGGCCAGTTGCTGCAACTGGTCCAGCTTGAGTTTCTTGACGTGTTCCGGGCTGTCCACCATGTCGAGGTATCGGTTCATAGGCAGGGAAGGAAAGGAGTGGGGTTAATGGAGTGATGCAGTGATGGAGTGATGCAGTGATGATTGGAAAATGAAACCATTACTCCAACACTCCAATGCCCCCAGGTTGTTCGGGTCGGCTTTCAAGTTGGAAGAGATTATTCCCCGGGTGAATCGTCCCCGCGGTTGATGGATTTGAGCTGGAGTTCGCCGGACGCGTTTTTCTCCAGTTGCTGGATTTTCAGCTCGGCTTCGGCCAGCTTGGTCTGGCAGATTTTGGCGAGGCGCGTGCCTTCCTCGAAGCGCGCCAAGAGCGTTTCCAGCGGCAATTCATCGGACTCCATCTCCTCGACGATGCTTTCGAGCTTCTTCAGCGCGTCTTCAAAAGGCAGGTCTTTGCTGGCGGTGGTCTGGGCTGCGGCCGTTTTAGTTGCCTTCGACACGAGGCGAAAATTAGAACAAGTCGGGCCGGGCGTCTAGTCGATTGTGGAGAGGGAAAACGCTCGAAAAACTCGCTTTGCCAGCAGTCTGTGGTTGACTTTTCGTCCCCATTAGCCTTAAACTGCCCATGTCTGCGTTGACTCGTTCCTACCTTTTCGGCCAACGCCCCGCGCGCGGCCGGGATTCGGCTTCGAGCCGATCGACTCGGCAAGCGTCCATAAATAGTTAAGGAGATGATTCTATGAAACCAAAGTTGTTCAGTCTGATGCTGCTCGCTCTGTCGCTCGCGACAACTCAGCTCTTGGCCGCCCCGTTGGGAACGTCCTTCACTTACCAGGGCCGGTTGACCGACGCGGGCAATCCCGCCAACGGCGCCTTTGATTTACAATTTACGATTTACGATTGGGCCACCAACGGCACGGCTCTCGCCGGGCCAATCACGAATTCGCCGACCAGTGTGAGCAACGGCTTGTTCACCATCACGCTGGACTTCGGCCCGAGCGCGTTCGACGGCACCGCTCACTGGCTGGAGATTGCTGTGCGGCCCGGCGGCAGCACGGGCGGTTTCACACCGCTGAATCCGCGTCAGCCCCTGACACCAACGCCGTATGCTCTGTATGCGCTGACGCCAGCTGGACCCGCAGGGCCGCAGGGACCAGCGGGGCCACGAGGTCCTCGCGGCGCGCAAGGTCTCCGAGGACCACAGGGGCCGGTGGGGCTTGCCGGCCCCACAGGTTCTCAAGGCTCCCCCGGTCCGACCGGCGCCCAAGGACTGGCTGGTCCGCAAGGCGCCACCGGGGCGACCGGTTCCCAAGGCCTAATGGGCCCCGTTGGTCCGCAAGGGCCGCAAGGTGCAACCGGTCCCCAAGGGCCACAAGGTCCAACTGGCACGACTGGTCCGGCGGGGCCGAAAGGGTTGAACTGGCTCGGCGCATGGAACAATGCGTCGAACTACCTGGCCGATGACGCGGTTTTTTTCAACGGCTCGGCCTGGACGGCCAAGCGTTCGAACACAAACGTCTCCCCGGTTGAAGGCGCAGATTGGACCACACTGGCTCAACAAGGCGCGACGGGTCCGACCGGCGCTCAAGGACTGGCTGGTCCGCAAGGCGCCACCGGGCCGACCGGCGTAGTCGGCCCCGTTGGTCCGCAAGGGCCGCAAGGTGCAACCGGTCCCCAAGGGCCACAAGGTCCAACTGGCACGACTGGTCCTGAGGGTCCGGCGGGGCCGAAAGGGTTGAATTGGCTCGGCGCATGGAACAATGCGTCGAACTACCTGGCCGATGACGCGGTTTTTTTCAACGGCTCGGCCTGGACGGCCAAGCGTTCGAACACGAACGTCTCGCCCGTTGAAGGTGCCGATTGGACCACGCTGGCTCAACAAGGCGCGACGGGTCCGACCGGCGCTCAAGGACCGGCTGGTCCGCAAGGCCCTGTCGGCGGGAGCGGTCCCCAAGGCCCAGCCGGTACCGTTGGTCCCCAGGGTCTCCAAGGTCCGGTTGGCCTGACTGGCCCGCAAGGACCGCCCGGGTCGGCCGATGCGTGGTCGCGCACAGGAAACGCGGGGAGTGATCCCAGTGTGAACTTCCTCGGCACGACGGACAACCAGCCGCTGGAGTTCAAAGTGAACGGGCGGCGCGCGTTGCGGCTCGAGCCGACGACTAATGATGTCAGCTACTCGAACACCGTGAACGTGATTGGCGGTTCGCCGGTGAATTTCGTAACACCGGGAATTTATGGCGGAACGATCGCTGGCGGCGGAGGCGAGTATGGTGGGGCTTCATACACGAATCGAGTCACTGATGGTTTTGGCACCGTGGGCGGCGGCTTGGGAAATACCAGCAGCGGCTATGAGGCGACGGTGAGCGGCGGCGCGAGCAACACCAGCAGTGGTCCTGATGCGACGGTGGCAGGCGGATACCTCAACACCAGCAGTGGCTTATACGCGACAGTGGGCGGCGGCATTCAGAACACCAGCAGCGGCCTTTCTGCGACGGTGCCAGGCGGCAATTTCAACACCGCTGCCGGAGACTACAGCTTCGCCGCCGGAAACAGAGCCTTTGCAAATCACCAGGGGAGTTTCGTCTGGGCCGACTCACAAAGCGCCGATTTCAGTTCCACAACCAACGATCAGTTTGCTATTCGCGCAAGTGGCGGGGTGCAATTCGGGACCAATACCAGCCTCTTTTGTGGCCAGCAAATGCGTCAGATGCTCAACCTGTGGGGAACCAAATATGGCATCGGCGTGCAAGGTCTCACGACCTACTTCCGTACTGATGACGCTGACGCCAACAACGGCTTCTCCTGGTACAAAGGCGGCGTTCACAGCGATACTTACGCCGACCCAGGCGGCGGCACCGAGCTGATGCACCTGACCGGCAAGGGTCTTTGGGTCAATACCACGTTCGTCAGCACCAGCGACCGCAATGCCAAGCAGGACTTCGCCGCCGTGGACACCCGCAGCGTACTGGACAAAGTCGCGCAATTGCCCATCCAGACGTGGGCCTACAAGGCCGATCCCAAGACCAAACACCTCGGCCCCGTCGCGCAGGATTTTCACTCCGCATTCGGCATCGGCACGGACGACAAACACATTGCGACCGTGGATGAAAGCGGCGTGGCGCTGGCGGCGATCCAGGGGTTGAACCAAAAGCTGGAGGACAGGCTTCAGCAGAAGGAAACGGAGATAACAGAGTTGAAGCAACGGCTCGAAAAGATGGAGCAAATGATGACTCAGAAAAACGGAGGCGCGAAATGAAAAGTTGGCGGCAAAATCCGAAATCCGATTGGCGAAACCCGAAAGAAGTTCGAAGACCGAACGTCGTGGTGGGACGATCGAGCTTTGGAATTCGTTATTCCTTCGTCATTCGTCATTCGTTACTCGTCATTGCTTGTTGCGCTGCGCTTTTTCCGGCTCCGCGCTCGGCAAAGGCGCAGAGCTACTCCATTGACTGGTTCACGATCGGCGGCGGCGGTGGCGCCAGCAGCGGAGACAGCTACACCTTGAACGGCACCATCGGCCAACCAGACGCGGGTACGTTGAGCGGCGGTGGTTACGCTCTCCAAGGCGGTTTCTGGCCCGGCATCGTAGTGCCCTCGACGACTGGCGCACCGACCCTGTTCATTCTATCCTCCGGAAACAACGTGGTCATTTCGTGGTCACCCACGACGCCGGGATTCACACTGGAAGAAACGGAGAGCCTCTCTTTGCCCGCGTGGACCCCGGCGCCCGGTGGCAATCCCACGCCACCCATCACGGTCGCAAGCGGCACAAAATTCTATCGCTTGCGCAAGCCATAGCGGATTCTTGAAATTTTTCGGACGCGCTCTCAGCCTTCCGTCACGCTGCGGATTTCCCCCTGTTTCAACCGCGTCTTCAATCGCTGGCCAGGTTTCACTTCTGTTGCGTCACGAATGACCTGGCCCGTCTCAGCATCGAAGGTGACCGAGTAGCCGCGTTCGAGAACATTTGTCGGCGACAGCAGCCGCAGTCGGGCTTCCAGCGTGACAAAGCGGTTTTGAGAATCTTTCACTCCCTGATGTGTCCGCTCGCACAAGCGGCGGTCCAACTCGCGCCAACTCTGAAGCCGGCGCCGCAGCAATTGCGCCGGTCGGACACGCAGCATGCGTTGACTCACGTCGTGCCAAACGGTCCTGTACTCGCGCCAGCGGTACTTCACTCCGCGCAGCAGACTCGATTGCAAATCGTCGAGCAGTTGCAGCTTCTCGTTCAACCGACGGCTCGGATGGGAGCGGGCGATGCGTTCCGTCAGTTGTTCAAGGTTTTCCCGTTCGCGTCCAAGCCGCTGATGGATGCGTTGCCCCATCCAGCCAGGCGCTTCGGCCACAAACTGGCGGCTGGCGAACACGCCTTCAGTGATGATTTCCGCGGCGGCGCTCGGCGTGGCAGCGCGCACGTCGGCCACAAAATCGCAGATGGTGAAATCAATCTCGTGACCGATGGCGGAGACGACCGGCACCGCCGACTCAAAAACGGCGCGGGCGACGACTTCTTCGTTGAACGCCCAGAGGTCTTCGAGACTGCCGCCGCCGCGGGTGATCAAAATCAAATCGAGCCTTGTAGCAGCCGACGTAAGGAGGCTCTTATCAATTTCGGACGTCGGATGCCGAACGTCGGACGTGGAAGTCGGAGCCTCCTTACGTCGGCTGCTACGAGCACTGAATTCATTCAACAGCCGTATCGCCGCGGCAATTTCCTCCGCCGCGCCGTCGCCCTGCACGCGGCAGGGAACGAAAATGATTTCGAGATTCGGATTGCGCCGCTGAATCACGTGCAGCACATCGCGAATGGCCGCGCCGGTCGGCGAGGTCACGAGGCCGATGCGTTGCGGGTATTTCGGCAGCGGACGTTTTCGTTCCGGGGCGAACAGTCCTTCGGCCTGAAGTTTGCGTTTGAGCCGCTCGAACGCCAGTTGCAGCGCGCCGACGCCCTGCAGTTCGACTGCGCGGACGATGAGTTGATATTGTCCGCGCGGTTCATAGACGGTGAGGTCGCCCTGGACGGCGAGTTTCTGGCCGTCCTGTAAAATCTCCCGGTTCGCCACCGACTCGCCGCGGAACAGCACGCAGTTCAATTGCGCCGCCGCGTCCTTGAGCGTGAAATAAATATGGCCGGAGCTTTGCGCGCGCAGGTTGGTCACTTCGCCGGTCACCCAAACGAGGCCGACCTCCTTTTCGAGCAGCCGTTTTACCTGCGTCGTCAGCTCGCTGACGGTCAGCACCCGCCGCGTCGCCTCGGTTGGAAACAACTCGCCGAAGTCCCATTGGGATTTGGGATTACGGGCCATGGTTGGGTGGCGCCGCCTTGTTCGCGGCTTCGAGTTGTCGAGTGATGACCTGCGCCGCGTTGCGAATGACCGGATCAGAATTCGTCAACGCGGGTTTCACCGCCGGGAGCAGTTCGGGACCACCCAATTTCGCGTTCTCGAGAGCAAGCGCGATGTCGATCCGAATCCAATCGTTGGTATCCGCGAGGGCACGGACCAATTCCGGACGGAACGGCGCAAAACTGAACTTCGAATAGTTCAGCGCGTAATGCTGAATGACGCCCGCGGCGTACAGGCGCGTTCGCGGATTTGGAGCTCCCAGTAATCGGACCAGGCGCGGCACGCTCTTCTCTGGCGAATCGTCGCGCACGTTGAGCAGCACCAAACTGGCTGCGTTGGCCAGAGTGTCGGCAGGTATCGGTTGGCGCACCCGTCGCCGGAGTGACTGCGGCAGCTTGCCGTAAGCAACGCGATAGAAACGGATCCAAGCGGTCTCCCGCCGGTCCAGTGATTCGACAAGAAACGCGATGCCGTTTGTGCCCATCTGGTTGAATGCGGCAATCGCGCTAGTTTGTGACGTGCCGGCTCCATTTGGAGCAAACACGTCGCGCAGCCACGCTTCACCGTAACGTCCGCCGTAACTCGGACCGGTTGACCAGCTGCCCGCCCACCCGACAACGACAGCCAACACGATCGTGGCGGCCGCCGCTATTCCCCAATGGAACGCCAGTCGCCGTTTGGTTTTGTTGTTTTCCGCTTTCAAGGCATCACTTGCTCTGAGATTCGCGTGATGTTGACCGCTTTGCCGCTGACATCTTCAACCTCAATCACCGCCCCCTGCAACAAAACCCGCTCCTTCGCCACTTCAAACCGCTGCGGCTGGCTGGTCAGAAAGCGTTTGATGACCGGCTCGATCTCGCGGCCCAGCACGCTCTCGTGCGGGCCGGTGAAGCCCGCGTCGCTCAAATACGCCGTGCCGCGCGAACGCGATCTTCTCCGAGGTCGCCTCGGCATGGAAATCCACGAAGATGATTCTGGTCTGCTCGCGCCGCCGTTCGATTTCCTCGGCGGCGAGGATAAACGGATTTTCCAATGGCGGCATGAAAGTGCGGCCTTGCAGATTCAAAACCGCGATTGAATTCCGAGTTCCGAATTCCGAGTTCCAAATTTCAAAGACGGCGCTCCCCTGCCCCGGCGTGCCGGGCGGATAATTGAGTGGACGCAGAAAACGCTTTTCGTTCTCCAGCAGCTCGATGACTTCCTTTTGGTCCCAGAGGTGGTCGCCGCTGGTGATCACGTCCACCCCCGCGGAGAAGATTTCCTCGGCGGTCTTTGGCGTGATGCCGGAACCACCGGCGGAATTCTCGCCGTTGGCAATCACAACGTCCAGTTTGTGCCGCTGGCGGAGTTGCGGAACAAGGTGTTTGACGGCGCGACGGCCCGGTTCACCCACAATGTCGGCGATGAAAAGAAGCTTCACGAGCGCCACGGTAGTCGAACGCCGGAAATTTGAAATTTGAAATTTCGCACCAGGAGCAAGATCGCCGCCAAAAAGCACAAAAGGCACAAAACAAGATGCGTTGAAAAATCAAAACGCGGCAGACTTCGCCTGCCGAACAAAATGAATCGAACATCGCCGAGCCGCGTGATTGTCAGTTTCCTGCGCTTTCTTGTGATTCTTCGTGGCGCGCTGCAACAAGTCGCGCAAATTTTCGGTTTGCGTTTCTTCGCCACTTGCCTTGACTTGGTGACATGAACAACACCCGAAGCCTCCTGATCCTCGTTCTTTCTGCGCAACTGGCCGGTCTTTCGGCCCGGGCGCATCCCGCTGATGATACCCGCGCCGTCGCGGAGGAAATGGCCGCGGCCGCAAACAATCTTCTGGCGACGCTGACGCCGGAACAGGCCGCCCAGGCCGCGTATCCGCTGAACGACAACGAACGGTTCAACTGGCACTTCATTCCGCGCGAGCGCAAGGGACTTCCCTTCAAGGAAATGACGCCGGAACAAAAGCACCTCGCGCACGCGCTCCTCAGCACCGCGTTGAGCCATCGCGGTTATTTGAAGGCTTCGACCATCATGAGCCTGGAGCAGGTGCTCCGCGACCTCGAACAGGGCAAAGGCCCGCCACGCGACCCGGAGCGTTATTTCGTGACGATTTTCGGCAAACCCGACGTGAAAGCGACGTGGGGCTGGCGCGTGGAAGGCCATCACCTCTCGTTGAACTTCATGCTCGTCGAAGGCAAAGAGATTTCCGTCACGCCGTCTTTCCTCGGCTCGAATCCGGGCGAAGTCCGCGAAGGGCCGCGCAAAGGGTTGCGCGTGCTCGGCGCCGAAGAGGATTTGGCGCGCCAACTGGTCAGGTCGTTGAATGACGAGCAGAAGAAGGCCGCCATTTACACGAACACCGCGCCGCGCGAGATCATCACCGGCAACGACCGCAAAGCCAGAGCGCTGTCACCGACGGGCATTTCCGCGGCGAAATTGAATGCGGCGCAAACCGAACTGGTTTGGCAGCTCATCAAGGAATACGTTTACCGCTATCGTCCGGAAATCGCGGACCATGACTTGAAGAAAATCGAGCAGGCCGGAACGAAGAACCTCTATTTCGCCTGGGCCGGAAGCATCGAGCCGAAGGAGGGCCACTACTACCGGGTGCAAGGTCCGACGTTCCTGATGGAATACGACAACACCCAGAACGACGCGAACCACATTCACGCCGTCTGGCGCGATTTTGAACACGATTTTGGCGAAGATTTGCTGCGGGAGCATTACGATCAAACGCCGCACCGGAAATAGCCTCGATTTTCGCCACACAATCCGGATCGCCCATAGTTTTGGTTGCATCGCCAGTCGAACAACCCGAACGCAACTCGATTGTTGATTCGGCGCACGCTGCCTGCCAATACATCGCACCATGGCGGATTCAGAAAACAATGCCTGCGCTTCAGCTGTCGGCCGCAAGCTCGTCGCCAGGATTCATGACATCGCATTTGGAGGCGAAGGCGTCGCGCGAGTGGACGGTTTGGTTCTGTTTGTCCCATTCGTGCTGATGGGCGAGGAAGTAGAAGTCGAAATCACCGACGTGAAGAAAAAGTTTGCGCGCGCGCGGCTGTTGAGAGTTTTGAAGGCGTCGCCCGAGCGCGTCATGCCGCAGTGCCGGTACTTCGGAGACTGCGGCGGCTGCCAGTATCAGCACATCGACTATGCGGCGCAGCTCCGACTCAAACACAAACAGATCGCCGATTTACTTCAGCGCATCGGCGGTTTTGCGGGGAGCGCCATCGAGCCGGTGGTTCCCTGCCCGCAACAGTACGGCTATCGCAATCGCATCATGGTTCGCAGCCAATGGGACAAGTTCAAAAATGGATTGAACATCGGTTTCATCCGCTACGACAGCCGTCTCGTGTTGGACGTCGAAGAATGTAAAATCGCCGAGCCGGAGCTCAACAAACAACTTGGACGGGTGCGCGCCAATCCGCCGGCCAAGGGCGGACTCAAAGTGGTGCTGCGCGTTGCGGTGGAAGGCTGGGACGTGCCGCGCGATTCGTTCTTTCAAAATAATCTTTTTCTCCTGCCGAAACTGGTCGAGGCCGTGCGCGAACGCGTGCGTGACAGCGGCGTGCGGCATTTGGTGGACGCTTATTGCGGCGTGGGCTTCTTCGCCATTGAGCTGGGCGATCTCGTGGAATCGTTTGCAGGGATCGAAATGGATCAGAGCGCCATCAAAGCCGCGCGACGCAACGCCGCGAACCGACAGCGTGCCAACGGCGAATTTCGGGCCGGCGACGTTTCGGACATTCTGCCAGCGTTACTCGACCGTTTTTCAGCGAACACCACGGCCGTTGTCCTGGATCCGCCGCGAGTTGGCTGTTCGCCCGTGAGCCTCGGACTGCTTCGGCAGATGCGTCCGGCACAGATCATTTACATCTCCTGCCATCCGGCGACGCTGGCGCGGGACTTGAACGTTTTGTGCGACGAAGAAGTCTATGAGTTGGTGAACGTTATTCCGTTGGACATGTTTCCCCAGACGCAACACGTCGAATGCGTGGCGGATTTGCGGGCCAGACCGGCGTTGTGAGGCGCAAAGCAGCCTTGCCAACTGGCGTCGCTTGGTTTCAACTCTGGCCGGCTCAATTCTATGGAAAATCTGGACAAGTGCGGTTTTGTGCGATCGCGTCTGCCATGGTTGATGACTGCGGCGGCACTGGTGGTTTATCTGCTGACACTGAACCGGTGGGTCTCGCTGTCCAGCCTGTCGCTCGTTTCCACGATCGCCAGCAAGAATTTCACACCGCCGTTGAGCGCACCGTTGCATTTCCTGTTGACCTTCCCGGTTCGCTGGCTGCCGCTCGGCTGGCAGCCGGTCGCATTGAACGCGTTCGCCGCGGCTTGCGCCTCGTTGACCCTGGGTTTGCTCGCACGGTCCGTTGCGCTCCTGCCCCACGACCGCACGCGCGAACAGCGGCAGCGTGAACGGAATGAGTTTGCCCTGTTGAGCATTCCGTCCGCGTGGGTCCCGCCATTATTCGCTGTGATCGCATGCGGGCTGCAATTGACTTTTTGGGAACACGCCACGGCGGCAACCGGCGAAATGCTCGATCTGCTGCTCTTCGCGTATGTCGTCCGGTGCCTGCTGGAGTATCGCATCTTCCAGCGTGAAAGCTGGTTGACGCGCTCGGCGCTGGTTTATGGCATCGCTGCCACCAACAACTACGCGATGCTTGGCTTCTTCCCGGCCTACCTTGTCGCGCTGATCTGGATCAAGGGACCGGACTTCTTCGAATTTCGCTTCGTGACCAGATTGTTTGGTTGCGGAACCGCCGGGCTGACGCTTTATCTGCTGCTGCCGCTGCTGAACGCGCTGAATGATCCGTCCGGTTTCAGCTTCGGGCAGGTGCTGCGGTTGTTAAAGTTTGAGATATGGAATGGACAGATAAAGGCCCTGCTCGGTTTTCCGAGATACCTCACTTTAATCGCCGGGTTGACGTCTTTGTTGCCTTTGTTGTTGATTGGCATCCGCTGGCCATCCACGTTCGGTGAAACCAGCCCGGCCGGCGCGGTGATCACGACACTGTTGTTCCGAGTAGTGCACGCCGTGCTCCTTGCCGCCGGCGTCTGGGTCGCCTTGGACGCACCTTTCGGACCTCGCATGTTGGTGGACAAATTGTTTCAACAAATGGACGAACCGTTTGCCGGCGTATCGTTCCTCTCATTTTACTACCTGGGCGCGGTATGCCTGGGTTACTTCGTCGGATATTTCCTGTTGATCTTCAGGCAGGAGGCCGCGAAAACCTGGCAGAGAATATCGGCCGGCACTCGACTCCTGAACCGCGCCGTCACGGTCGCGATCTGGATCACCGTGATCGGCTTGCCCGTTGGTCTCTGGTCCAGGAACGCTTCGGTAGTTCGGGCGACCGACGGTTCATGGCTCCATGAATTTGCGCGCCTGATGACGCGCGCATTACCTGTGAGTCGTGCCATTGCGCTTTCCGATGATCCGCTTATCCTGTTACTCGCGGCAAAAGAGCTGCAGAAAAGCGAGACGGAAGACGATCATATTCTGGCCGATACGCGTCTGTTGCCGTACGCTGTCTATCAGGAGTCGTTGCACAAACGTTTCCCCCAACGGTGGCCGGCGCTGCCGGCGTCCGAGACGCCTGTGGCGGCCGTTGACCCTCTCTATTTAATGTATGAGGTAAGCGGGCTGGCTCACAGCAACGTGGTCTATTATCTGCATCCGAGCTTTGGCTACTATTTTGAGACGCTTTATCTGCAGCCGCACGGACTGGTTTATCACCTCGCACCTTACGCGACAAACCAGATCACGCCTCCGGCGCTGGCAGACGCGACCGTCCAGGAAAACCAGAAATTCTGGAGCGACGCGGGTCCCGCTCTCGACCGGTTGGCCATTCTAATCACCAAGGGGATTAACGATGCCCGCATGGTCGGCCGGTGGTATTCGCGCGCCCTGGATTGGTGGGGTGTGGAATTGCAAAAGCTGGGACACCTTGACGATGCCGCGCAGGCTTTCGCGTTGGCGCGGAAGTTGAACCCGGGAAACGTGGCGGTCGAACTCAATTCGAGTTTCAATCAGGTGCTCCGCACCAAGGCGTCAAAACCGGCGGAAACGAAAAAATCGCTTGAGGAAAAATTTGGCCGGTATCGGACCTGGAACGCATTGCTGGCCGTAAATGGACCGATCGATGAGCCGGACATTTGTTTTCGCCTCGGGCAGACACTCGCGTCGCAAAGCCTTTTCCGCCAGGCGGCGTTGCAGTTCACGCGCGTCCTTCAACTCGAACCGGACAACCTCGACGCCCGCTTCTGGCTGGCCAATGTCTTTCTGGCTGGTCAGACCCCGGACGAGGCGCTCGAGGTCATCAAGGAAATACGCAACCGCGCCGCGTCGCGTCCGCTCACCTCCACCAACCAGGTCGAACTGACGCACATCGAGGCGATGGCGCAGCTCAGCAAGGGCGAAACCAACACCGCCGAGGCACTGCTGCTCAAGGCGCGGCAACAGTATCCTCAAAACGAAACCCTCCTGAGCGCCCTGGCCCAATTTTATGTCCAGACCCAACGCCCAACCAACGCGCTTGCGGCTATTGAAGAGCAATTGAAGCTCAGACCGGACGATGCCGCCGCGTTGCTCAACAAGGCGTATCTCTGCATGAAACTGGAGGCCTACGCCGAAGCCAAAGCCGCCATCGCAGCCGTGCTCAAGAAAGAACCGGACAACGCCCGGGCCCTGCTCGACCAGAGCGCCATTTGCATTCAAACCAAAGCCTACCAGGAGGCGATTGATCCCATCAACAAACTGCTCAAGCTGCAGCCCGCTAATCAGGCCGCGCTTATGAATCGGGCCATTGCCTATCTCCAGAGCGGTCAGCTCGACGCCGCCCGGAATGACTATGAGGCGATCCAGAAAGCGTTGCCGACCGCGCACGCAGTTTACTTTGGTCTGGGCGAAATCGCCTTCCAGCGAAAGGACGTCCCCTCCGCCATCAAACACTACGAAGCCTATTTGAAATACGCGCCGCCCGACACGAAGGAGGCAAAGCAAATCGCGGAACGGCTTAAACAACTGAAAATGCCGACGGGCCGCTGACCCACAGGAATGCGCGTCACGCATGTCATCACGCGGCTCATCGTCGGCGGCGCGCAGGAAAACACGGTGGGGTCGGTCCTGGGGCTGCGTCTCAATCCCGACGTGGAAGTCAACCTGATTTCCGGCCCGGCTACGGGACCCGAAGGATCGCTCACCACAGGTCGCGGGCGTGCCTAACCTGCTCACTATCCTGCCTGAGCTGGTCCGTCCGGTTCACCCCTGGAAAGACGTTCTGGCCTTCCGCCGGCTTACCGCCGTCTTCCACGAACAGCGGCCCGAAATCGTTCACTCCCACAGCGGCAAAGCCGGGATCCTGGGCCGGCTCGCGGCGCACCGCGCCGGCGTGCCTGTCATCGTGCATACGATCCACGGCCCTTCTTTTGGCCAGTTCCAGAATGCCCTCGCCAACGCGTTGTTTGTCCGCGCGGAACGCTACGCCGGGAAGTTCACGACGCACTTCGTTACGGTGGCCCGCGCGATGACCGACCGTTATCTGGCCGCCGGGATCGGTCGGCCGGCACAATACACGCGCATATTCAGCGGTTTTCCATTGGAACCATTTTTGTCCGCCTCGGACGATCCCGAGCTTCGTCAACGCCTTGGCATTTGCCCGGGCGATTTTGTGGTCGGCAAAATCGCCCGGCTGTTCAAGCTCAAAGGGCACCATGACTTGTTCGCGGTCGCGCCGCAACTGGTGAAACGCTGTTCGCAAATAAAATTCCTGCTCGTGGGCGACGGTCCCTGGCGCGAGCGTTTTGAAAACAGGGCCCGCGCGATCGGGTTGGCCGGGCATTTTATTTTCGCCGGACTCGTTTCCCCCGCCGAAGTGCCGCGCTACGTCGGCATTATGAACGTCCTCGTCCATTTGTCGCGGCGCGAAGGCCTGCCGCGCGCCCTGGCACAGGCGCTGGCTGGGGCGTGTCCGATCATTGCCTATGACTGCGACGGCGCCGGAGAGATTTGCCTGGAAGACGAAACTGGTTTTCTGCTCCAGCCTGGAGACTTGAGTGGACTGACCGGGCGGCTCGTGCAACTGGTGCGCGACGGCGCGCTGCGGGAGCGGCTCGGTCGCCGCGGCCAGCAACTGGTCAAGCAATGGTTTCCGATTGAACGAATGGTGGACGAGTTGTATGCGCTTTATTTAA
>QHPA01000052.1 GCA_003218935.1 Verrucomicrobiota bacterium | reverse complement strand
GCCTTTTCCTCGCTCCTTCGACCCTGAACCGAGGGAAAACATCGAACGTCAAACATCGAACGCCGAATCGAGCGAAGATTTCGCGCTTACCATTCGATGTTCGGCGTTGGATGTTCGATGTTCGATGTTCCTCTGCGTTCATGGGAAGCCCCCTTTCGTTTTTGCGCACGCATTGGGACCATGAACTAGATCGTCCTCGTGCTCGTCCTCGTCCTCGAAATCGAGTTGGCCAGTCGAGGACGAGGACGAGGACGAAGGGGCGGTTCATGGAAAGCTCCACGACCTCACAATCGCCCATCCAGAACCATGAACCGCTCAGGACAGCTTTTTGTTGCACCTGCAACAAAAAGTTGTCCTGAGCGAGGACGAGAATGACGAGGCAGACGAAGGGGCGATCCTGGGAAGGGGCGCTAAAGCGCTCATCTCCTGACCGTTATTTCAAGTCGGCTTGCGCGCCTGCCTCAGAATCGATTCGGCTCACCGCCAACCCCGCGCTGTACCGGACCTCGGCGTCCGGATCGTAACGCGCGTTTTGCAGCGCGACGCGGGCGGATTTCGCCTGCGGCGCGAGTGCCGCGAGGGCGGTGGCCGCAGACGACCGAACAAACCGATGCTCGTCCCGCAGGGCCTCCTCGAGGGCCGAGACCACGCTCGTCTGATGTTGGCCGGCCGCTCCCAGGGCCAGAGCGGACCGGTCGCGCACCTGCCAGCCAGGGTCTTTTAGTGTCGCGATCAACGCGGGCACGGCAGCCGCCGCTTGCGTTCCGAATTTTTTCAGCGCGATGGCGGCATACATGCGTACCTCCTCATTGCGATCGCCAAGCAACCCGGCTAACGCGGGCACGGCCAGCTCCGGAGTCGCTCCGATTTTTCCCAGAGCAAAGGCGGCATGGAGTCGCAGGGTGGCGTTCGTATCGCCTAATGCCTTCACCAACGCGGGCGTCGCCATTCCGGCATCGGGGCCGAAGTCTCCCAACACCTGCGCCGCGGCGGCGCGCACACGGGGGAGCCGCGACTCGCGCCTGGCGATATCGGAATAGCGATTGGCGAGCGTCGGTTTCAGAAATCGAGGAGAATGAACGGCGACGATTGCATACGCTTTGAGCCAGCCGGCTGGCTTTCTTTCCAAAGCCTGGATCAGCGGAGCAACAGCCCCGGGTCCAATCTCCCGAAGCGCTCTCGCCGCCGCGGATGAGTTGTCGCCCAATTCTTCGATCCACGCGCTGACTGTCCTGCCCTGGCAAACCGGCTCGCGCAAACGCCAGACCAACACGCCGGCCAGCGCGACAGCCAATGACATCCAGGCGGCGAGTTTGGTCAGGCGCGGCGGGTCGCGCCTCGCCTCGCGCTTGGCATTCAGCGTTTTCATCTGACCAGAAACCGCTGAGAAAAGTTTGGACGATGCGGCTCTGTGCCAATACAGTTCCACCATTCCTGTTATGAATACAAAAAAAATTTTCCCGCTATTTTGTTTTGCCTTGTCGTTGCCGGCCGCCGAGCGCCCTCAACCCGCATTCCGCGCGGTTGATATCGATACCAGAATTGAGATCGGTTACGGCGTGACGGTGGCCGACGTGGACGGCGATGGCAAACCCGACATCCTGCTCGCCGACAAGAAGCAGTTCGTCTGGTACAGGAATCCAACATGGGAAAAGTTCATTCTCGCCGAGAATCTGACCAAAGAGGACAACGTTTGCATCGCCGCCGCGGACATTGACGGCGACGGCAAATGCGAAATCGCCGTGGGCGCGGGCTGGAACCCCGGCGACACGATCAACAGCGGCGCGGTGTTTTATTTGATTGCGCCAAAAGACCGGACACAGAAATGGGAGCCGGTCGCGTTGCACCACGAACCGACCGTTCACCGGATGCGGTGGGTGAAGAACTGGCAAAACGAGTATGAGTTGGTTGTTGCGCCCCTGCACGGTCGGGGCAATAAAAACGGACAGGGTGATGGCGTCAGGATTCTGGCGTACAAAAAACCGCCGGACCCGAAACAGGACTGGACCACACGCCTGATTAACGACGCGCTGCACATGACGCACAACCTCGATCCGGTCCAATGGGATGACGACCCCGCGCAGGAGTTGTTGCTTGCGTCGCGGGAAGGCGCGTTCGTGTCGAACTGGGACCCGGACGCCAGCGCGCTCAAGCTGACGCAACTCTCCGGCACTGAAAGCGGCGGCGCGGGTGAAGTGCGACTCGGCAAACTGCCAGGCGGCAAACGGTTCTTTGCCACGGTTGAGCCGATGCACGGCACAAACCTCGTCGTTTACACCGAACCGGAACATTACGATGGCAAACAGCTCTGGACGCGCCACGTGTTGGACCCTTCGCTCGTGGACGGCCACGCGCTCGCCTGCCGTGACGTGCTCGCCGCCGGTTCGGATCAAATTGTCGTTGGCTGGCGCGCGATGAACAAACCGGGCGTTAAGGTCGGCATCAAGCTGTTCACTCCGCTCGACAAGGAAGGCAAGGATTGGCGACAAACTCTGATCGACGACAACACGATAGCTTGTGAGGACCTGACCGTCGCGGATTTGAACGGCGACGGCAAGCTGGACATTGTCGCCGCGGGCCGAGCGACGAAGAATGTGAAGATTTACTTCAACGAGGGCACGTCCAACGGGAAGTAGTGTGAGATGCAGCATGACAAAAATCCGCCCTTGATTTCACGTGTCCAATTTTTGTCGCATATGCGACAAAGTTTTGCACTGTCCCGCTTCGTGGAGTCAGCGCCCTCCTTAAGTCGGCTACTCCGGTGATACGGAAATTGTAGGGTTGGACTGCCATCTGCAATGGGGTAGCCTCAACGCGTCGCACGAACACGAGCGCATCGCATGGCTACTCAAACCGTTGTTAAGGTCCCGGCCAGTCCATCCACTCCCGTCTTCGAGCCTTATATCGGCTCCGAAACGCATCTGCGGGAATTCACGCCGCGCGCGCTGATTCTGGGCACGATTCTCGGAATGGTCTTCGGCGCGTCGTCGCTTTATCTGGTTTTGAAAGTCGGACTGACGGTCAGCGCTTCGATTCCGGTCGCGGTCATTTCCCTCACGTTGTTCCGGCTGGGGTCCAGGCTGCTCGGCTTTCGGGACGCCACGATCCTCGAGAACAACATCGCGCAGACCGCCGGTTCGGCCGGCGAATCCATCGCTTTCGGCGTCGGGGTCACCATGCCTGCGATCATGATCCTCGGGTTCGACCTGGAGCTGACGCGGGTGATGCTGGTGGCGATTCTTGGCGGCGCGCTCGGCATTTTGATGATGATCCCGCTCCGGCGCGCGCTCATCGTCAAAGAGCACAGCACGTTGAAATATCCCGAAGGTACGGCATGCGCCGAGGTTCTCAAGGCCGGCGCGTCCGAGGAATCGAAAGCCGCGGCATCTCCGGCAGCGAAGCTCGAGGCGCAGGCAGCAGCGATCGCAGGTCTCGGCCAAAATATCGGCGCGAAAATGATCTTTGGCGGATTCGGGATTGGCCTGGTGTATAACACGCTGATGAAGGTTTTTCGCGGTTGGAAAGATATTCCAGAGAAGGTCTTTGGAGAGCCTTTCAAGGCTGCTTCAGCTGGCATAGAAATCACGCCGGAGCTGCTCGGCGTCGGTTACATCATCGGGCCGCGCATCGCATCGATCATGTGCGGCGGGGGCGTGCTGTCATATCTCGTGCTGATTCCAATGATCAAATTTTTCGGCGACGGCTTGTCCGTGGTACTGCCTCCGGCCGGCAAATTGATTCATGATATGAGCCCGGGCGATATTCGCAGCGCTTACATCCTCTACATCGGTGCGGGAGCGGTGGCGGCGGGCGGTATCATCAGTCTCATTCGCTCTCTGCCCACGATTCTTCACGGATTGAAGGGTGGTCTGGCGGATTTCCAGCTTCAGCGCAGCGGTGGTTCCAGTGGTGCGCGGACTGACCACGACTTGTCAGTCAAATTCGTTGCCATCGGCATCGTGGTCCTGGTCGCTGCGATCCGGCTGGCTACTCCGCTGCACATGAATCTGATTGGCGCCTTGCTGATCGTTCTGTTCGGTTTTTTGTTTGTGACTGTCTCGTCGCGGCTCACAGGCGAAATCGGATCTTCGTCGAATCCCATTTCGGGAATGACCGTGGCAACGCTGCTTCTTACCTGTCTGGCGTTTTTGTTTCTGGGCTGGACGGAAAGGAGCTATTACGTCACCGCTCTGTCGGTTGGAGCAATTGTTTGCATCGCGTCGTCGAATGGCGGCTCCACGTCACAAGACCTGAAGACCGGATTTCTTGTCGGCGGCACTCCCAAGTATCAACAGATTGCGATTCTCCTCGGTGCTTTTGCGTCGGCGCTTGTACTGGGGCCGATTTTAATGACGTTGAACGACGCGAAGACAGTTTACGTTCCTGCATCCAAGGTGGCTCCTGGACTCAAAGCCAGTTCCTCTGAACTGGGGAAAGTCGAGTCGATCCGCGGCATCCAGGCGCACGAGGACTCGAAGTCCTACCGCGTGTGGCACAAAACAGACACGGAGGGCGGCCCTGCCGGCAAGTATCTGGTTGACGATACCGGCAACGCGGTGTGGCTCGTCGATCCCGGCATCAACGGAAATTATCGCGAGCGGCCTGACGGTACCAAGGTGGAATCCTTTACCGCACCAAAGGCCACGCTGATGTCCTACATCATCAAGGGAATTCTGGATCGCAAACTTCCCTGGGCGCTGGTGCTGCTGGGTGCGATGATTGCCGTCACGCTCGAGATGTCGGGCATCCCGGCGTTGGCGTTCGCCGTTGGTGTCTATTTGCCGCTCTCGTCGTCCGCGCCGATCTTTGTCGGCGGGCTCATCCGCTCTCTGGTGGATCGTAAACAGCGTGCGTCGTTGAAGGGTTCCAATTTAAGCGAGGAACAACTCATCGCCGAGAGTGATAAAAGCCCCGGCGTGCTGCTTTCATCCGGCTACATTGCTGGCGGCGCGATCGCGGGCATTGTAATCGCATTTCTTGCCGGCTTTCTCGAACCGGTGGACAAACTTTTCAATACCTGGGCGGAGCATCACAACCCATTCTTCGCAGGATCGAATGCCGACTGGCTCTCGCTGCTTCCCTTCCTCGTGCTCTGCATCATTCTCTACCGCGTCGGGCAGGGCGGATCGAAAGCAGTCGGGCAAAAGAGTCAGCCGGCCAGACGCAGCGTTTCATAACCGGGAATACGGGCTCATTTTCCTTTTGATTCCAGCGACATTCCCCGCCAACATCCGCGCTCGCTTCGCTGCGAACTGTAGCGGCGGTCTGTGACCGCCGCTGATTTCTCCAGTCGAGCCACGGCGGCGATCACAGACCGCCGCCACAAAAGATGAAACGCACGCATCATTGCAACGAACTGCGTCCGGCGCACGTCGGACAAATAATCACCTTGTCCGGCTGGGTCCATTCCCGCCGCGATCTGGGCGGCTTGATCTTTATCGACGTCCGCGACCGCGAAGGCCGCACCCAAACCGTTTTCGATCCGTCCGATTTGCCGAAAGAAATCTTCGAGCGCGCCGCGTCGTTGCGCAGTGAATGTGTCGTCGCCATCACCGGCAAAGTCCGCCAGCGACCCGCCGGCACCAACAATGTGAAGATCGCCACCGGCGAGGTCGAGGTGGCCGTCAGCGCGTTGGAAGTGCTCAACATGGCGGACGTGCTGCCATTCCCGGTGGACGATCCCGAGGTGGCCTCGAAGGTGAATGAAGAACTCCGCCTGCAATATCGCTACCTGGATTTGCGCCGGCCGGAGATGGCGCGCAACATCCGCCTGCGCAGCAAAGTCGCCACGGCAACGCGCGTGTTCATGGAAGAACAGGGTTTCCTTGAAGTCGAGACCCCCATTCTGTTCAAATCCACGCCGGAAGGCGCGCGTGAATTCCTCGTGCCGAACCGCCGCGAGCCGGGAACGTTTTACGCGCTGCCGCAGTCGCCGCAGCAATTCAAACAAATACTCATGGTGGGAGGTGTCGAGCGGTATTACCAACTCGCCCGTTGTTTTCGCGACGAAGACCAGCGGGCCGATCGCCAGCTCGAATTCACCCAGATTGACATCGAGATGTCGTTCATCGAGCGCGAGGACATCTACACGGTGATTGAAGGGCTGCTTCGCCGGGTCTGGAAGGTGGCGCGCGGCCAGGACATCGTGACGCCGTTCACCCGGGTTACCTTCGAGGAAGCGCTGAATCGTTACGGCGCCGACAAGCCGGACACGCGTTTTGGAATGGAGTTGGCGGACTTCACCGGGGAATTTCGCTCGAGCGGTTTCAAAGTGTTCAGCGGCGCGGTCGCGAACGGCGGCGTGGTCAAGGCGCTCAACGCGAAAGGTCTGGCCGGCGCGACACAAGGGCAAATCGAGACGATGACCGAATATGCCAAGAGTTTCGGCGCGAAAGGCCTCGCTTACATCAAGGTCGAACGGGGGCCAGGCGGCGGAGTGGAATGGAAATCACCCATCGTGAAGTTTTTCAACGACACGGAGAAAGCTGCGTTGACGCAGAAACTCGGCATCGAGGAAGGCGATTTGATCCTGTTCGCCGCCGATCAATGGCTGACCGCGTGTGAGATTCTCGGGAAGATCCGGCTTTATTGCGCGGACGTGTTGAAAGGGCAGGGGAAGCTGGCGATTGATCGGAACCGATTCGATTTTCTGTGGGTCGTGGATTTTCCGCTGCTCAGTTTCGACAAGGAACAGAACCGCTGGTATTCGAGTCATCACCCGTTCACCGCGCCGGTGGCGGAAGACATTCAGTTTCTGACGAGCGAACCGAAGAAAGTGCGCGGCCAACACTATGACATCGTGGTGAACGGCACAGAGCTTGGCGGTGGTTCGATTCGTATTCATCAACCGGACGTGCAGAAGACCGTGTTCGAGCAGGTGCTGCAGATTTCGCCGGAGGAAACGAAACTGCGTTTCGGCTACCTGCTGGAGGCATTCCGTTACGGCGCGCCGCCGCACGGCGGCATCGCGCTCGGCTTCGACCGTTTGATCGCGATTCTCTGCGGCACATCGAGTATTCGCGACGTGATCGCCTTTCCGAAAACGGCGAAGGGCACCGACCTCATGACCAACTCGCCCGCGCCAGTCACACCAAAG
>QHPA01000517.1 GCA_003218935.1 Verrucomicrobiota bacterium | reverse complement strand
TCGGACTTTGCAAGGGGTTTTACGATGCGGGTATTTTTGCTTCACTTTACGACGTGGTTCATCCGCGTTCGCGCGCCTCGGCGGCGGGCGTGATGAACACGGTCGGGTGGATCGGCGGCGCGTTGGCGACCAGCCTGGCCGGCTGGTATGCCGATCACGGCCCGCAAGGAAGCGCCGTCGCCAACATGAGCCGTTTCATCGCCGGTGGCGGACTGATTTATCTCGCCGGCGGAATTGTGCTGCTGCTGACAGTCGCGTTATTCGCCAGGCGGGACGTGCTCCGGCGCGCTGGTGAGGGGGACGAGTCGGCCATCACTTAAGCAGACGGTGGGGTGAAAACAGTATTGCTTCCACGCGCCAGCTCCCTTATAACTACGGGCGAAATCCGCTTTTAGTTATGTTGCGATCTACGTTACGCCGCGTTCCGGTTCGTGGACGAGACACTATCGTTTCAGGGTTTACGCTCATCGAACTGCTGGTGGTGATTGCCATCATTGCCATCCTGGCCGGTCTGCTGCTGCCGGCCCTGGCCAAGGCGAAAACCAAGGCCCAGGGAATCCAATGCATGAGCAACCTGAAGCAGCTTCAGCTCGCACATCTGATGTATCCGGTGGACAACCTGGACCGCCTGACTGCGCCGGGCAACTCTCGGGACGAAAAGTACCAGTGGGTCGGAGGCTGGCTGGGCTGGCCTGGACCGTGGCCGTCCGACAACACGAATCTGGCCATGATCATGAACCCGACGAACTCCTGGTTCGCACCGTATCTGGGGTCGGCGGGCGTTTACAAATGCCCGGCTGATGTCAGCCAGATCAGCTTCAAGGCCGGCGGACCCAAATATTCGCGTGTGCGCAGCATGAGCATGAGTCAGGCGATGGGCGGTCCGGGGGAATGGTTGCCTCCTGGCACCGGCATGTCCGGGGGGCAGACCCGCTACAGGACCTATCGGAAGTCATCCGATCTCGCCGACCCCGGACCCTCTCAGCTTTACGTACTCCTGGATGAGCACCCGGACAGCATCAACGCCGGTGGTTTCGCCAACATGATGGTGGAGAATCCTGCTGCGGCGCGGATTATTGATTACCCCGCCAGCTACCATAACCGGGCCGCAGGAATCTCCTTTGCCGACGGACACGCCGAGATTCGGAGGTGGCGGGACCCACGCACCGTCGTGCCCATTAAGTTCTACGACATGCCCCTCGATGTTGCTTCACCGAACAATCAGGACATGATCTGGCTGGCCGAACGGACTTCCGTTCGGCTCAGATAATGGCCGCAAAACCGCGACCTCTGACCGCTCACGCTCCGAGCAACTTCCGACAGGCCGTTCGAAGCCTGCTCAATTGCGCCGCTGACTTCGCTTCAATGTAACAGCGGATGAGCGGTTCGGTGCCGCTGGCGCGAAAAGCGACCCACTCCCGGTTCGGCAACAAAAATTTGTAGCCGTCCGTCGTGATGAATTTCTCCACCTTGAACTGGCCGATGGAATCCAGGCCGGCAGCGAGGTGGTTGAGCAACGCTTCCTTGTGCTCCGGGGGAATGTTGACGTCGATGCGGCCGGTGTGGAATTCGCCCGTTTGTTTTTCCAGTTCTTTCAGGATTTGACCGAGCGACTTCCTCTCCGTCGCGACCAACTCGGCCATGAGCAGACAGGCCAGGATGCCGTCCTTTTCGGGCACGTGACCTTTGACGCTCAGACCGCCGGATTCCTCGCCTCCAACGATGATCGGCTCTTGCTGCATCAGAGCGCCGATGTATTTGAAACCGACCGGCGTTTCATGGACTTTCACGCCGAGCAGTTCAGCCACGGCGTCCACCTGATGGCTTGTCGGCACCGTGCGCACGACCGCGCCGGTCCAGCCGCGGTTTTTCTTGAGGTGATAAAGTGTGAGAGCCAAAACCTGATTCGGCGTCAGCCAGGCGCCGCTTTTATCAACAATGCCGAAGCGGTCGCCGTCGCCGTCGAGGCCAAGGCCAAGCTGCGCTTTGCCGCTGCGAACGAACTTGCTGACTTCCGCCATGCCTTCGGCGTTCCAGCTCAACCGCGAGGGTGAGCCTGGCCTTCTTAATGGCGGAAAAATCAACCAGTTTGCCGAGCTGTTTGAAATAGGCCGGCTGCGGATCAAAGGTCTCGCACTGAAACGTTCCGACGACCGCCGCCTTGAAGCTCCAGCTTTGCGCGACGTGCTGCGCGATGTTGGCCTCGATTTGCTTCGTCACTTCGGCGGCGGCTGGCGCGCCGTTTTGAGTGGAAAACTTCAGGCCTTGATACTCGGCGGGATTGTGACTGGCGGTCATGTTGATGCCGCCGATCGCTTTGCGGTTGCGAATCGTGTGCGCGATAACGGGCGTCGGCGTGTCGCGGTTGCAGAGCAGGGGAATGAGGCTGTTCGCCGCGAGCACTTCCGCCGCCGCGAGCGAGAATTCGCGCCCAAGAAAGCGTGTGTCGTAGCCAAGAATGACGACTGGCTTGCGTCGGGACAGTTCCGCGTTCCGCGTCCCACGTTCCGCGTTCAAATAATCGGCGATGCCCTGGGTGGCGAGCCGGACATTGTCGAACGTGAAGTCGCGCGCGATCAGTCCGCGCCAGCCGCTGGTCCCAAATTTAATGGTCATGTTTTGTTGCATGGTTGAATCGTTAAAACGTTACATCGTTACAACGAGCGATCCCATTGTAACGATGTAACGATTCAACGTTGTAACGGTTGGTTTCTCAGCTTTTCCAATCAAACGCCTTTTTCTTCAGCGCGTAGATGTAGCCGACGAACAGAATGCCCAGGAACGAAACCATCGAGCCGAAAATCAAGTTGGCGTTTTCTTTGAGCATCTCCCGGTACACCACCGCCCACGGATACAGGAAGACGACTTCGATGTCGAAGAGGATGAACAGCATCGCGACGAGGTAGAACTTCACCGACAGGCGCGCGCTCCCTTCGCCGACCGGCAGCATGCCGCATTCGTAGGGGATGTTTTTCGCTTGAGCGGCCCGGTTCAGCCTGTTTTTGTTGGCCCATTTGCCGATCAGAACGGAGAACACGAGTGTGCCGCCGGCGAACGTGATCGCCACCAGAGCCAGAATCAGCACCGCAACGTACTGAGCCAACTGCGAACCCATGGAAGGAAATTAGGGAATGCGTTCCGTCTTTGGCAAGCGCAAAGCCTGCGCGCCCGCCGGCGCAACAGGGCCATTGACAAAGTTCGCGCAAGGGGTTGCGCGGCCTCAGCCGGTTAACAACCGGCGATACAGCGCAGTGCGGCTGGCGCCGCAACCAAAGTAGTGGCACAGGCGTCTCGCAGCGTCTCGCCCGTGAGTTTCCGGTTTGGCGGCTTGGAATCTCGCTGGACACACCGGCGAGACGCCCGTGCCACTACTACGCCGGCCGCAAACTTTGCGCGACTTGCGATGATTTCGAGAGATTTGATAGACCACCGTCTGCGCTACGCTGTAGCGCCGATTGTCG
>QHPA01000051.1 GCA_003218935.1 Verrucomicrobiota bacterium | reverse complement strand
CAGAAAGATCACCGCCCCAGCCGGGATGAGGCAGATAATCGCCGCTATCCGAGGAATAGATGAGGCTGGCCAAAAGGATTTGTTTGACGTTGTTGAGATCCACTGTCGCTTGAGCCTTGTCCTTGGCCCGGGACAAGGCCGGTAAAAGCAGCCCGGCCAAAATGGCAATGATGGCAATGACCACCAAAAGTTCAATCAAGGTGAACGCGCGGTGGAGAGTTTCCTTCTTCAGCCAAGCCAACGATTTGAAGCGTTTGAGGGTTCTCATAAGCGTTTTCGGTCGCGCTGAAATCAGCAGTTGTTTCCAGCAGTTGTTTCGGGCTTTGGTTCCCAGGGTAGTCCTGTCGGAATCCCAAGTCAACTGTGCGTTTCACCGCACACTTTTCCACGCAAACCGGAAGCCACGTCGCAAAATGCGTCGGACTAATAGAGGTGGCAACCAAAAGCAATTTTCCAATCAATGTCGTGTGCAGGCACTCCCCTCACCTGGCTAAAGCCACTTCCCCTCATCCTCATCCGATGAGGGGAGTGGGCAGGGTGAGGGGAGCCTCTGGCTATTCGACAATCGGTTTCATTTCGGAAATTTCATTTGACAATTAGTCAGAGAACTGAAACTTGCAACAAATCTAGGTCTTTGCTCTCACCCTTAACCCGACTTTCTCAGGTGTCCTGGCAAAGGACATCACTCCCTTTTCCGCCGTCGCACCGAGGTAAGGATCATTGGTGACGAGCAGGTTGCCGTCGAGGTCGAGGTGGTCGGCCAGTTCGGCCAGATGCGCTGCGGCGGTGATCAACACGCTTGATTCGATCATGCAGCCGATCATCGTTTTCAGTCCCGCTTTTCGCGCGGCCTGCAACGCATCGCACGCGCCAGTGATGCCGCCGGCCTTCACCAGTTTCACATTCACCGCGTGATAACAGTCGGCGCAGAGGTCAACATCTCTGGCCGACAGATATGATTCATCGGCCATGATCGGCAACGGCGACCGGTCCTTCAACCAGATCAGATCTTTCGGAGCCGTCGTCGCAGGCATCGGCTGCTCGACAAATTGAATGTGGCCGTCCGCAGCCAGCCACTCGATTTGCCTCAACGCGTCCTCCTTCGTCTTCCAGCCTTCGTTGGCATCAACGCGGACCGGCTTTTTTTTCGCAACTCCGCGGAGCGCGGCCAGGTTTTGTTTGTCGTCCGGGCCGCCAACCTTGAGTTTGAGCACCGGGTATGGTGCCGCCTCGAGAACCTTCCGGCGGATGACTTCCGGTTTGTCGATCCCGATGCTGAATGAAGTAATGTGCTTTTGTTCGGCGAAATCGAGTCCGAGGAAACCATAGATCGGTTTGCCCGCTCTGCGCGCCGCGCCGTCGAACAGCGCAATACTGATGGCTCCTTTGGCGGCAAAATTTTGGGGAGCGATCGAATCCACGTATTTCATGCTGCCGGGCACGTCCGCGAAAGAGAGCCTGGCGGGATCAACGCCCTCCAGGAAAGCGAACGCGGAATCCGCGTTTTCCTCGTAGCGCGCTGAGGGCGCCGCCTCGCCAATCCCCGCCGTGCTATCGGCGTCGGTGAGTTCCACAAAGACGACTTTGCAAATGTCGGCGCCGCCGCTGCCATCGGCCTGGACGCTGCGGGCAACGGCCCAGCGGTGCGCCAATTTCAAGTCAAAGCGTCGCAAGTCGATTTTCACACGGGAAACGAAATCGCAAACAAGCGCGGGAAGCAACAAGTTGTTCGTGTGATTTCCTGGCGCATCTCAGTTTCTCGTAGAGCGCATGGGCGGCTTGTGGCACAGGCGTCCCGCCCGTTGCTCCAAACCAGAAACTCACGGGCGGGACACCCTGGCATTGCAAGAAACTGAGATGCGCGTGTGGTTTCCCTGTCGTTGTTCGGTTTTCGTGCCTTTCAGAACTCTCCACGGCCTGCGGTTTCTGGTTGACCCCATTTTACGCGAGTTCGTAGCCTTCCGACATGGAACATCCCGTTAACCCCTGGATGATTTTGCCGTTTGGAATTCTGCTCGCCACCATCGCTTTGGGGCCGTTGTGTTGCGCGGGCTGGTGGCGCAAACATTATCCGAAGGTGGCTTATGCGTTGGGGGCGGTGACCCTGCTTTATTATCTGGTTGGGCTGAACAACTACGATCGAATCCGGTCCACTGCAGTCGAATACGCCAGCTTCATCGTTTTGATCGGCTCGCTGTTCGTCGTCTCCGGCGGCATTCACATCAATGTGAAAGGCGAAGCGACGCCGCTGGCCAACCTGGTGTTCCTGTTCATCGGCGCGGTATTTGCCAATCTTTTCGGGACCACCGGCGCGTCCATGCTGCTGATCCGACCCTGGCTGCGGATGAACAAATACCGTCTCACGGCGCATCACGTCGTTTTTTTTATCTTCATCATCTCCAACGTGGGCGGCTGTCTCACGCCGATTGGCGACCCGCCGTTGTTTCTTGGTTACCTGCAGGGCATTCCATTCTGGTGGGTCGCCGAACATTGCTGGCCGATCTGGTGCGTTGGGCTGGCGGTGCTGCTGGCGATGTTCTATGCGGTTGATTATCGCAACTACCTGCGCGCGCCCGCAGAAGTTCGAAGCAGGCTCGCGGAGCCGCACGATGTCTGGCGTTTCGATGGCCTGGCGAACCTGTTCTTTCTGGTGGTGGTCCTGGGCGCGGTGTTCACGCACGATCCCCCGTTCCTGCGCGAGGCGTTGATGGTCACGGCGGCGGCCGGCTCCTATTTCACGACCCGAAAATCAATCCACGAAGCGAACCATTTCAATTTTCATCCGATCCAGGAAGTAGCCATTTTGTTCGCGGGAATCTTCTTCACGATGATGCCCGCGCTGGACTGGTTGAAGGCCAACGCCGGCAAGTTGGGCAGTCCCACACCGGCCTTTTTCTATTGGAGCAGCGGCGCGCTTTCCAGTGTGCTGGACAACGCTCCAACCTACCTCAGTTTTCTGAACGCGATTTTCGGTGCGTTCATCAACCCCGAGGTCGTAAGCCAGGTCCAGCATTTGGTGCAAACCGGCGGCGCCGACCTGGCCAATCTCACCGGACCGCACGCGGAACACGTTAAAAACACTTTTGTCGCCCTGCAGAAGTACCACGCCGCGGACTTGCTCAATAAAACGGTGAGCGAAGATGAGGTTGAAATCTGCTTCCTTCTGGGCAACCAGGCTTTCAACAAATACATTCTGGCGGTCAGCGTCGGCGCGGTCTTTTTCGGCGCGAATACCTACCTCGGCAACGGCCCGAACTTCATGGTCAAGGCCATGGCCGACCAGCAAAAGGTCAACACACCGACCTTTTTAGGTTTCGTTTTCAAATACACGCTGTTCTGCATGGTGCCGATGCTGCTGATCGTCTGGTGGATTTTTTTCCGTTGAATTCTTCTTGGCAGACCAGCGAGGTTTTGTGACAGATAGTTTCAGGTTCGCGATAGGGCCATGCGTTCCCTTTACAACATTTTGTTCGCGATTTTCTTCTGCATCTCGGCGCCTTATTACTTTTTGAAAATGTGGCGGCGGGGCAATTGGCGGCGCGGTTTTGGCCAGCGATTCGGCCAATATGACGCCCAGTTCAAGCAATCGCTGACCAACCGCCATACGCTCTGGCTGCACGCGGTGAGCGTCGGCGAGGTCAACGTCTGCACACAGCTCATCCGCGCGCTGGAGCCGCGCGTGCCCAACCTCAAAATCCTCGTCTCCACCACTACTTCGACTGGCATGGGCGAACTCCAGCGCAAGCTGCCGTCGCACGTCGAGAAGGTTTACTATCCCATCGACTACAGCAAGTGCGTTTGCCGCGCGTTGAGCATGATTAATCCCGAAGCCGTGGTGCTCGTGGAAGCAGAAATCTGGCCGAACTTCATCTGGCGGCTGCGCGACAGGAATATTCCGCTGTTTCTCGTCAACGCCCGGTTGTCCAATCGCTCCTATCGCGGCTACCAACGGTTTGGTTTTCTGTTTCGTGATTTGTTTGCCGCGTTCACCGGCGTGGGGGCTCAGAACGAAACGGACGCCGCGCGGCTGCGCTGGCTTGGCTGTCGCCCCGAGGCAATCAGCGTGGTCGGCAACCTGAAATTCGACGCCGCGAAACTCGACGAGCCCCGATTGCTCGACGTGCCGTTCCTTTTACGACAGCTCGGCGTGCCGGCGGAGGCGCCCCTGCTCGTCTGCGGCAGCACGCACGCCGGGGAGGAGGCCATCGTCGCCGAACAGTTTCTGCGCTTGCGTCAGGAATTTCGTGACCTCTTCCTGGTGTTGGTCCCGCGTCATTACGAGCGTGGCAAGGAAGTGGGCCAGGAACTCGGCGCTCGCGGCGTAAGGTTCGTCTATCGCAGCGAAATCACCGCGAGCGCCAGGTTCAAACCGGGTCAGGTGGAATGCCTGCTGGTCAACACCACGGGCGAGCTCCGCTATTTTTACGAACACGCCACCGTTATTTTTGTTGGAAAAAGTTTATGCGGTGAAGGCGGGCAAAATCCCGTCGAGCCGGCTGCGTTTGGCAAACCGGTCGTGTTCGGACCAAACATGCAAAACTTCGCGGCGATTGTAGAGGCTTTTTTAAAAGGAAACGGCGCCGTGCAGGTGGGGGACGCCGCCGAACTGGAGAAAACTCTCGGCGAGTTGCTCGCTGATGAAAAGCGTCGCGAGGCGCTAGGCGGGAACGCACTGAAGGTGGTGCGCGAAAACCGTGGCGCAATCGAGCGCACGGTAGATCTGATCGTGAAACACCTCGAAGGCGGCGAACTATACGTCGCGCCGCAATGGTGACTGGAAGGGTGAGCGGAGCCGTTCGAGGTTCGGTTTCATTTCGGGAATTTCTTTTGGTAACTGGTCTAGGTCAGGATGCGGCGGGCTTCGTCAAGGAAGATGCCTTTGAAATTCATCTCCAGCGCCTGCGGATTGGTCGCCTTGGCGAGCGCTTCCTTCTCGGTGATTTTCCGTTCCTTGACGAGATTGTAGAGCGCCTGGTTGAAGTTCTGCATCCCGTCTTCGATCCCGGTTTCAATGGCCGCGGGAAGTTTCTCAAGCCGGTTCTCTTCAATGAGTTTTCTGACCGTGGCAGTGTTGATCATAATCTCCAGCGCCGGTATGACGCCGCCGTTGAGCGTGTTGACCATGCGCTGACAAACGACGGCTTGCAACGTGGCGGCCATTTGGCGGCGGACCTGGTCGCGCTCATCGGGCTTGAAAAAATCCAGAGTGCGTCCGACGGCTTGCGCCGAGTTGGTCGTGTGCAACGTCGAAAGCACGAGGTGGCCCGTGTCGGCGGCGCTCATGGCGGCGGAGAAGCTGACCGCGTCCCGCATTTCGCCGATCATGATGATGTCGGGGTCCTGCCGCAAAATGTGTTTGAGTCCGTATTCGAAGGAGAGCGTGTCCAACCCGATCTCCCGCTGCTCGATGACCGACTGGTTGTCTTCAAACACGAACTCGATCGGGTCCTCCAGCGCAACAATGTGCTTTTTGAAATTGGCATTAATGTGCTCGACCATCGCCGCCAGAGTTGTGGACTTGCCACAACCGGTCGGGCCGGACAACAGCACGATGCCGCGCGGTGATTCTGCGATTCTTTTCAAAATGTCGAGCAGCCCCAGTTCAGCGAAGCTCGGAATCTTGGTTTTCACGTAGCGCATGGAGAGGCAGTGCTCCCCGCGCTGTTGAAACAGGTTGGTGCGAAATCGGCCGACGCCCGGAAGAAAGTAGGAAAAATCAATTTCGTGGTCTTCCTCGAGCCGCTTCTTCAAATGGCGCGGCACAATGGTATCCACAACTTTATTCATCCATTCGAGCGCGGGCGCGGGCGCCTCGATGGCCACGAGCTGGCGGTTGATGCGGAAAACGACCGGCGCGCCGATCTTGAGGTGAATATCGGATGCGCCGCCGTCGATGGCGGTTTGCAAAATACGCTGGAGGAGTTCCATCTCGACCACCAACCGGCGCGACTCAGGCCAGTTGGGAGTAAGCGAGCAGATTCAGCCGTTCCTGCGACTGGCGGGAGAGATTCATCAGCAGCATCGACACTGCATAACCTGCGTGCCGATTTCCTTCGCACGCCACGACGATGCCGGTGCAGTTGACTTTTTTGCTTCCGCCCGCAGACTGCAAGCAGACTGTCATTTCGGTCCAGACTGGAATCGGCGTCGGCGCGCGAAACTCAATGCCGTTTTTCCGAATGCGCACGGCGGCCTGCGGCAGGTTCAAAGTGGTCCGGTCGGATTTGACGGTGACAGGCTGGAAGACTCCGGAAGTATCAAGTTTGCTTGTGCTCATGTCGATTTTCGTTCGGCTGACTTAATCTATCATATACTGCGTTTACGTCAACGCATGGGCTTACCACTCGATGACAGCGGCGCCCCAGGTCAGTCCCGCGCCAAACACCATCAGCAAAATCAAATCCCCGCGCTGAATCCGTCCGGACTCAACCGCTTCGTCCAGAGCGATGGCGACCGAAGCGGCGGAGGTGTTGCCGTATCGATCGAGGTTAACGAAGACCTGTTCGGGTTTTGCGCCCAGCCGTTCGCCGACCGCTTCAATGATCCGCTGGTTGGCCTGGTGCGGGATGACGCACTTGATCCGCGAGATGCAGAGTTCGCAACGACGCAGGGATTCCTGCGCTGCCGTGTACATCGCATTCACCGCGTTTTTGAACGTTTCCTTGCCTTCCATCCGCAAAAAGTGCAGCCGGGCGGACACGGAATCCGCCGTGGCGGGACAACGGCAACCGCCACCCGGCATCGACAGAAGATCGGCTTTGTTGCCGTCCGCGCCCATACACGCCGTCAACAAACCATGTGCCTTGGGGCGACTTTGCAAAATGGCCGCGCCCGAGCCGTCACCGAACAAGACGCACGTGTTGCGATCGGTCCAATCGACAATGGCTGAGAGCTTTTCCGCGCCGATGACCAGCACGGTGTCGTAGGTGCGCGACATGATGAACTGCTGGCCGATTTCAAGCGCATAAATGAAACCCGAACAGGCGGCTTCGATGTCGAATGCCGCCGCGCGATAAGCGCCGATTTGTTGCTGGACCAGGCAGGCCGTCGCCGGAAACGGCATGTCCGGGGTAATCGTCGCCACGATGATGAGGTCAATTTGTTCGGGGGAGATGCCGCCCTTGGCCATGGCGCGCAACGCTGCTTTGGCCGCCATGTGGGAAGTGTGTTCGTTGGCCGCGGCGATGCGCCGCTGCTTGATGCCGGTGCGGGTGGTGATCCACTCGTCGGAAGTGTCCACCATTCTTTCCAGATCGGCATTGGTCAGAATTTTTTCCGGCACGTAAGAGCCGACCGCTGTGATGGAGCAAGTCCGGCCCCGAAAACCATGCTTCGCGCCCGTGGCAAGCCGTTCTTTTGCTCTGGCAATCTCCTGGGTAATGAGCCTGTTAATGCTGTGTTGAATGGTCTCGGTGCCGACGCGAATGGCGTTTTTGATGGCGAGGGCGCGCGCAGAACCATGAGCCTTGATCACCGTGCCATTCAGGCCCAGCAGCGGCGCGCCGCCATAGTTGTCCGCGTTCATCCGGCGCTTGATCGAACGCAGCCCGCCATAAGCCAAAGCTGCGCCGAATTTGCGAAGCGGATTACGGGTCAACTCCGTCTCCAACATCACGCGGATTGCTTTGCCCATGCTCTCGCATGTTTTCAGGACGATGTTCCCGATGAAACCATCGCTGACCACAACGTCCACCTGGTCTTCAAACAAATCGTGTCCTTCCACGTAGCCCAGAAAATTCAGGTCAAGCTGCCGGCATAGCTCCACCGCTTCGCGTGTCAGGTCGTTACCTTTCATCTCCTCTTTGCCGTTGCTCAGAATGCCAACGCGCGGGTTTGCATTGCCGAGGATTTCCCGCGAATAGACGCTGCCCATAATGGCGAATTGCGCCAGGTGCAGGGGCCTGCACTCGGCATTGGCGCCGGCGTCCAACAAGAGAAAATATTTTTGCGGTGTTGGAAGCACGGTGGCGATCGCCGGACGCTCGACGTTTTCCAACGGGCGAAGCTTGACCGTTGCCGCGGCCATCAGACCGCCGGTGTTGCCGCGCGAAATCATCGCGTCGCCCTGGCCTTGCTTGACCAGCTCCAAGGCGCGAGCCATGGAGCAGTCCTTTTTCTTGCGCAGGACGTCGAGTGGCTTGTCCTCCATCGTGAGCACTTCGGTGGCGTGAACGATTTTGACGCGGTCGTCCTGAAGGCGAGCTTCGGTCATCGCCGCCCGGATCTGTGCTTCGTCACCCACGAGGCAAAGCCCGGAGATTTTGTTGCAGGCGTGGAGCGCGATTTTGACGCCCTCGATGACAACCTCACAGCCGTGGTCGCCACCCATGACATCCACTACGATTCGCATAAAGCAAAAGAGCGCAGAGGGAACAATTCCGCATCCGCGCTCTAAAACCGGCAATCAGGCCGGGGCCTCTACCGTCACTACCTGGCGGCCTTTGTAGTAACCACAGGCCGGGCACACCCGGTGTGGGACATAAGGAGCCGCGCACTGCGGGCAGGTGCTCAACTGAGGCAGTTTCAGCACGCTGTTATACGCCCGGCGCATGCGTTGGCGGCTGCGCGATGGTTTTCGCTTGGGTACGCCCATAAATTCAGTCTCTATAATTTCAATTTGTTCAGTTCGGCCCAGGCAGACGACAACTCTCCGGTTGCAGG
>QHPA01000050.1 GCA_003218935.1 Verrucomicrobiota bacterium | reverse complement strand
ACCGCGAGCGGCACAAGATCGTTCTCGGCAAAGACACCCGTTTGTCCGGTTACATGCTCGAAAATGCCATCTCGTCCGGCATCCTTTCGATGGGGGTGGATGTTCTGTTCATTGGCCCGCTGCCCACCCCCGGCGTCGCCTACGTCACGCGCAGCCTGCGCGCCGACGCCGGCATTGTGATCACCGCCTCCCACAATCCGTACGACGACAACGGCATCAAATTTTTCCGGCCGGACGGTTACAAGCTCGACGACAACATCGAGGACCAGATCGAACATCTGGTTTTCAGCGGCGATATCGAAGCCATCCGTCCCACGGCTGACGCAATCGGCAAGGCCGTCCGCATTGAAGACGCGCTCGGCCGTTACATCGAATATGCCAAAAGCTCCTTCCCGCGCGGCATGACGCTGGAAGGGATGCGCATCGTCGTGGATTGCGCGCACGGCGCCGCGTACAAATCGACGCCCTGCGTGCTTCGCGAACTCGGCGCGGAGATTTTCGTTTACGACAACCAGCCCGACGGCATGAACATCAACAAAGACTGCGGCTCCATGCACCCCCAGCAGATGTGCCAGAAAGTTTGGGAACATCGCGCCCACCTCGGCATCTCTCACGACGGCGACGCGGACCGCGTGTTATTCTGCGACGAGACCGGCAAGTTGATTGACGGCGACGATGTGATGGCGATTTGCGGTCTGGAGATGCTCGCCGAAGGTTCGCTGCGAGAGAAAACCCTGGTCGCCACCGTCATGAGCAATGCCGGTCTGGACGCGGTGATCAAACAGGCGGGCGGGCACGTCGCGCGCGCGGGCGTGGGCGACAAGAACGTGATCGACGAAATGCTCCGCTCCGGTTTCAACTTCGGCGGCGAGCAGAGCGGGCACTTGATTTTCCGCGACTACAGCACCACCGGCGACGGGCTGGTCTGCGCGTTGCAGATTCTGCGCATCATGAGGGTGAAAGACAAGCCCCTCTCGCAACTGGCTAAATGCTGGACGCGTTTCCCCCAGCTCGTTACCAGCATTCGCGTCCGCGAAAAGGTGCCGTTCGACCAGCTTGATGGCGTGACGAGCTGCCTGTCGGAAGCGGAGGCGGAACTTAAACCCGCCGGCGGCCGCGTGTTGCTTCGCTATTCCGGCACGGAATCCAAGGCGCGATTGCTCATCGAGGGCCGTGACGCGACTGTTTTGGGAAAATGGTCGCAGAAAATCGCCGAGGCGATCAGGAAGCAGGTGGGGGTGTGATTCTCCCCCGCGAACCGCACCTTGTCCGCAGCCGCCGGGTCGGGGTCGTCCGCCTCCTGAGGTCCGCCTCTGCGCGAATGGCAATTCAAGGCACCGTTAAAATTTCCGGCCTCAGTCGCCCAACGAACTGGTCCGGCAACCGTTGGTCGAGTGAACCTCCGAGCGGCTTTTCCGTCCCGACGTGACCGTCGCAGAAAGCCGCTCGCGCCGTTTGACCGTGGCGAAAGTGAGCGGTCGCTTCGTCCGCGTTTGTGCTCACGTAATAAAATTCTTCCAGCATCGGAGGGTCCGGCGAAGCCGGCGGTTGAAACGTGTTCACTTGCGCGGCGTCGGCGAGGACCGCGGTCTCAGTCGGGCGGATGATTTTGTTCAGGTTGATGGCCGGCTGGCTCATCGGCGCAGAGAGGCAGAGGTTGTAACCGTAGCCGTAGGCCGCGCCGGAGGCTTTGAGTTTGAATTGCTGCAACGAGTAGTCGAGCGCCGGGCAGACTTCCACGCCACGTCCGCCGAGATAAGGGAACAGCGCGCCGCGCGACGGGTCAAAGGCGCGTTTCCCTTCGCTGCCGCGCGCCAGCCAGCCGAACCAGTAGATGTCCCCGCCGTTCGTGGCCACACCGCTGGCAACGGAAAATCAAAGCCCGCTGCGAACTGATTGTTGCTCGAAATCATCGTGGGCGAAATCGTCGCGCCAAGGCCGGGGTCCGGAAAATAATCGAATTCCGCCAGATTTCGCGGGCCGTAACTCGAATTGACGCCGATACCACGCTCAAAGTTCGTGCTGGCGGCGTCAGTGAAATTCAGGAAGCCGACAGCGAGTTCGAAGGTCGAACGCTTGTTCGGATTGACGCCAACAGCGATGTCGCTCAGCCGCAAATCGAAATATTTCGGGGAAATCTCTCCAAGCGAAGGCCCGGTGCGCGCTTAAAGCGCCAGCTTGTATCCGACGCCGTGCACGGTCAGCAGATGTTTCGGTTCGCTGCCGTTGTCGCCAAGTTTTTTTCGCAACTGCACGATGACCTGATCGAGCGTGCGGGTGGTGCCGTAGTAGTTGTAGCCCCAGACCTCGTTCAACAGGCGGTCGCGAGAGAGCACTTCGCCGGGATGGCCCTGGAAGAATTGCAGCAGTTTCATTTCTTTCGCCGTCAATTCTTCCACGACTTTGCCCCGTTTGAGCTGATACGTTTTCGGATCAATCGTCGCACAGCCGATTTGGAACACCTTGCCGGCGGCGTCGCCTTCCGCAGGTTTCGCCACACGGCGGAGCAAAGCGTGAATGCGCGCCAACAGTTCGCGCACACCGAACGGCTTGGTGACGTAATCGTCCGCGCCAAGGTCAAGGCCGACCACTTTGTCGAGTTCCTGTCCTTTCGCCGTGAGCATGAGGATCGGGGTCGCCACTTTTTTACCCCGCAGTTCCCTGCAGACGTCGTAACCGCTTTTGCCGGGCAGCATCACGTCCAGCACGATCAGCGCGGGACGGTGTTTGCTGATGGAATCCATGGCCTGGTCGCCCCGATTGCAAACGGCCACCTCGAAGCCGTCGCTCTTCAACACTTCCTCGAGGCCCAGCAGGATGTGCGGGTCGTCTTCAACAATCAGGATTTTCGTTTTCATGCGATAAACCGCGAGCGAACACTAATTGACACGAACGCCGGGTCGGTTTCGCAACACCAGGGCTTTTGGTTCGTGTTCATTCGCGTTCATTCGCGGTCGAATTCGGACTCGCAGGCAGACGCAACACAAAACAACTCCCGCCCCCCTGGCGTGGCTCGTAAGTGACGTCGCCGCCATGCGCGCGGGCAATCTGTCGCGCCAGAGTCAAACCGAGCCCCGACCCTTGGATGCCGCTGCTCAGCGAATCGTGGGCGCGATAGAACTGTTCAAAGATTTTTTCTTCGCAACCCTTTGGCACGCCCAGGCCGCGGTCGAGCACGCGCACTTCAATGTGGGCCAATGGCTGCGACTGCTGGCGCACTTCCACGCGCGCTTCCTTCCGTTCGCCTGAATATTTCTCCGCGTTGGAAAGCAGGTTCACAACGATCTGCGCGAGCGCGTCGCGGTCGCCGTTGACGAACAACGGCGACGCTGGCAGGTCGCATTCGAGTTTGAAGCCGCCGGCTTCGAGGTGCGGGCGGTAGGTCCCGACCGTTTCCCGCACGGCGTACAGGAGGTCGCATTTGGTAATATTATATTTTTTCTCACTGCGTTCCAGGCGCGAAAAATCGAGCACGTTGTTGATCAGGCGCGTCAGACGCGCCGTTTCTGCGGTGATGATGTTGAAGTAGGAACGCTGCTTTTCTTTGTCGGTCACCCGACCGTCGGCCAGCAATTCCGAGAACATGCGGATGGAGGTGAGCGGCGTTTTCAGTTCGTGCGAGACGTTGCTGACGAAGTCGGTCTTTTGCCGGGCCAGCGTGAGCTGCCGTTTCAAGTCCAGGACAATCAGCCAGCCGCCGACACCGATAGCCAGCACGAGCAACGCAATCAGCAGGCCGAGCGTAAGTTTCAATGCCGCTGCGGACCGGCTGAGCTTCGCCGGGTTGAGCAGATAAACGGCGGATTCCCAGTGCGGCAACGCTTCGCCGATTTCCGTCGCGACGAAAGGACGCTTCCAGTTCCCTTGATTCTTCCAGGGCAAGGCCGCCACGGGCCGGGCATTATCGTCGAGCAGCGCGACGCAAATTTCGCCGCGCAGCGATTCCGCATCGCCTTTCACCAGGTTTTGCAAGCTTTCGGTCAAGCGCGGCAGGTTGATGAGCGCGCCGAAGACCAGTTGCGGATCGCGCGGCGAGCGATACCAGAACATCAGGTTGAGTTTGTTCTGGAGAAATCGGGCGACTGTGCCCTCCGTTGAGTCGCCCACGAGCTGGCGGAACTCGGCCTCGGACGGAGCGACTTTGGAATAAGCCTGCTTGTCCACCGTCTGCTGCGTTTGCTGAGGCTCAACGTTGCGCGCCACTTTCTGCTCCTTGGAATATTTGCCAACGGCGCTGGAAAAAGCGGGGCTGTTTGCCGTGGGAGACTGGGCCGAGCTGCCCTCGTCGGTTTCCGATTTTTTATCGTCGGCCGGCGAAAGGTTGATGGGACCTTTAGGGCTGTTCCAATAGACCTGGACGCTCTCCCGGCTGCAGAGAAACCGGTCATTCTCCAGGCGAAACTGGCGGGCTTGCGGCCGGCCGCGTTCAAAGAGCAATGGGGAGTAAACCTGGCCCTCCAGCGAAACGACAAAACCGACATCCGCCAACAACCAATGCTCGCGGATTCGATCATCGAAAGAATTGGCGACATCGATAGGCTTATCGTTGGCGAGCAGCGCTTCGACCTGCCGCGCGAACTCACGCTGGTGTTCGGCGATCAAGTTCGCGGCTTCCCTGGCGACCGAATCCGCGACGCCCTGGTAGAGGAGCGACTGCTGGCGTTCGAGCACAAACTGCTGGTCGCGCAGCGAGCGGACCGCGAGCCAGGCCAGCACGAGGCTCGGCACGAACACGGCCAGCACAAATACAAGCGCGACTTTTTTCATTGGGCCGACTGTGTGTCCAGGCTCTCGAAGAATCGGGCCAGGCACCCGGCCGCTGGCGTGTTCCATTTTGCGCACCGTGTGGCGGGCGGTAAATTTCCAACTCTAAAGAAGCGGTTCACAATTTGGGGTTCTTTATAAGCCAATCATAAAACGGCAACTATCCAGATCGAATATTTTAATTTCACTTTGTCGAATACGCACGCTCCATTAGCGACCCCGACAGGAGTGACGCCTGCCCTACTTTGCGGCCAACGTTCGCCCATCGCCGTCATTTTTCGTCGCCGCCTGCAACAGTTCCCACGCGGCCTGGCTGAACTCGCGGTTGGGATGACTTCCGAGTACGAGTTGCACGGCAGGTTGAAAGAAACGACCGAGGTTCATCTGGCGGGTCCGGTTTACCGCCTGACGGCGCTCGTCCGCGTCGCCGTCCGAGTAGTGAACGATCTGCTTGAGCAGTTGCCATTCGGTCGAGGGAGCGATGATTTCGGCGCGGCCGACCATGGCGCGAACGACTTCGCGCGGCCGTGGCTGCAGTGTCAGCGGGAGGGCCTCATCGGTCCAGGCGCGCGGCAGCACGTAGAGCACGCGCAATCCGTCCTCTTCAAACCACGATTCGCGCCAGGTCTTCACCATCGCGTCGGCTTCGCGCCGATACAAACCTTCCTGTTGCAGGGCCGCGCTCATCCGCTCGCTGATTCGCGCCGCCAATTCGCCCAACGGCAGCAGGTCTTCGCCGGATTTCAAACCGGCGTAAACATGCTGTCCGGATGGCACGCGGTCCTCGTAAATAAATTTTCCCTGCCCTTGCCGGATGGCGAGGACAAACAGGTGCTTAAGCTCATCCGTGCCGGTGTTTCGCAGGAAAAGATTCGTTTCGTTCCCGCTGGTGAAGGTGATTTGCAACGGTGTTTTGAAGTTGGCCACACCGCGGTAGAACAGGAACTTCTCGTGCTCGGTTGCTGGCGCAGCTTTATCGGGCGTCTTCACGCGCACGAATGCTGCGTCCGTTTTGCGCGCGGCGAAGTAATGAATGCCCGAGGTGTCGGTTGGAATCACGGCGGCGAGGTTTGCGTGCCGGCTGGTCGGCAGGACGCGAATACTTTTCCACTGAATCCGGGAGTCAGGAATGCCTTTCCTGCCGAACAGTGAGGCAATGGTAAATCGCGGCTGCGCGCCGGTTTTTCGTACAAGTCCGTCGAGCGCCGTGGCCAGCTTGTTTGGTGGGAATGCTGACGGACCGATGTCGTGCGCCTGCGGATACCATTCCGTAATCAACCCTTGTGGGAACCGGACCGTGACATCAATCGTTCGCTCCGTGTCGCTGTAGAGATAAATCACCGGCGTTTCCATCCGCTGCAGCGTGACGAGCGCGCTCTTCGAGCCGGGATTCAAAACGCCCGCCGGCAAGCGGTCCTGGCCCGGCTTGCTCCAATCATAAACGAATTTCGGAAGCTTCGTGGTCTCAAGCGGATTCCACGGGATCAAAACGCCGTCGGCGCCCTGCACTGACGTGAACGTGCCCCATTCATGGGCGACGTAATCTTCAGGCGAATCGTTGCCGGCCAGGACGCTCCACTGCGCGGCAGCCAGAATAAATGAGAGGAAGGTGGTTTTCATGGGTCCAGTCTGCCGCCGCGTGGAACAAAAGTTGTCACTTGCCCGTCAAAGGGTTGTAAAAAAGTTGTGAGGGCGTTCAACCCCCCCCCCGATTTATTTCGGTGAGTTTAATTGCCCCGCGGCACGGTGTCTGCTAACTTTGACCCGTCGAAGGGCCCGAATCACCGAATCACGGTAATTTGCCAGTGATGGAGAGAGCGCGGCTTCGCGTTACGGGCTTGCCCTCGGCGGTGCTGCGATTTGTAAGTTATGCCCGATAACATGAAGAAGTGGCCTCGAACAAATTGTCTGCGTATTCGGGATGCGCTCCTGCGGTCGTTCGCTGCTCTGACGACCGCGACGCTTTGCGCTGTCGACTGGCCGCAATATCGCGGTCCGAACCACGACGGCATTTCAACCGAGACCATCCGCACAAACTGGTCGGCGGAACCGCCGCGCCAGGTTTGGAAAGTTCCGTTGGAGCCCGCTTTAAGCTCCTTCTCCGTCAGCGGCGGAAAAGCCTTCACCATGGTCCGGCGCCCTGTGGACAACGGGGAACAGGAATTCTGTATCGCATTGGACGCAGACACAGGCGCGGAGCTCTGGGCGTCAGCCCCTCTGGGCATTGCGGATTATCCAAACGGCGGTGTCGGGCCGGACGATGGCCCGCGTTCCACACCCTCAGTGGACGGCGATCGTGTGTATGTTTTGACTTCGTATTTGCGGCTCTATTGCCTCAGCGTCACAAACGGAGCTGTGATCTGGAGCAGAGACCTCGTTACTGAATACGGCAGCACCGTAATCGCGTGGCAAAGCGCCGCGTCCGCGTTGATCGACGGAGACCTTGTTTTTGTAATCGGCAACGCTGCGAACCAATCCCTGTTCGCTTTTCACAAATCGGACGGCACCGAGGCGTGGAAAGGGCAGAGCGATGTCATGACGCAAGCGAGCCCCATTGCCGCAATGGTTGCGGGCGTCCGACAAATCATTTTTTTTGCGCAATCGGGCCTGGTCTCGGTGGCGCCGGACACGGGTTCCGTGTTGTGGCGTTACCCGTTTCCCTTCAGCACGGCTACCGCGGCCTCGCCGGTGGTTGGCAATGACATCGTGTATTGCTCCGCCGCTTACGGTATCGGCGCCGGCGCCGTGCGCGTTACCGATTCGGGGTCTCAACTCACCGCGAACGAGGTCTGGCGCGCGCCTTTTACAAGCATGAACCACTGGGCGACGCCCGTGTTTACCAACGGGCATCTTTA
>QHPA01000521.1 GCA_003218935.1 Verrucomicrobiota bacterium | reverse complement strand
CATCCTTTTAAACGCGGTAACGTCAATGTGGAGAAGATGTTCGTCCGCGCCTTCGACCTTGAAGCCCAGGCAAGCCGTGAAATCCTCTTCATTGCCGATCATCACGTCCACGTATTTCGCGATCTCCTTGTTGACCTCCTGCGCGCGCTTCTGGCCGCCAATGGACTTCCACAGCGACGGACGGTAGTTGAGGTCGTAGGAAACAATCGTGCCGTATTGCTTGGCCTTCTGGACGCACTCGATGACCAGTTGCGGGGTGGTGTCGCTGAGCGCCGCAAAAATACCGCCGGTGTGCAGCCAACGCACGCCGAGTTTGCCGAAGATGTGGTCCCAATCGAAATCGCCGGGCTTGAGTTGCGATGCCGCCGTGTTGCCGCGGTCGGGAATGCCCACCGCGCCGCGCACACCGTAGCCGCGCTCGGTGACATTGAGGCCGTTACGAACGACACGGCCAACGCCGTCAAACGGCGCCCATTTGATGAAGTCGGTATCGACACCGCCCTGCAAAATGAAATCCTCGATGAGCCGGCCCACGTCGTTGTCGGCAAATGCGGTGGCGACGGCGGTCTTGAAGCCGAAACAGCGACGCAATCCGCGGGCGACGTTGTATTCGCCGCCTCCTTCCCACACTTTGAATTCGCGTGCGCAGCGGACACGGCCCTCGCCCGGATCAAGCCGGAGCATGATTTCTCCGAGCGCGATCAGGTCGTACTTGCAGGAGCCGGCAGATTTGATGTTCAGAGCAGGCATGGTCAGTGTATCCGTTGAATCGTTAAATCGTCACACCGTTAAATCAGAACGTCCGGCTGATGCCGATGGTCACGAAGATCGAGTTGCTCAAATCCACTTCGGTCTGGCGCGCGCCGAAGTTGTGGCGGTAAATGCCGAGGTTTTGATATTGCACGCCGCCCACGACGCTCCACCCGTGAACGTTTGTCGGATTTGCGCCTCCGGCATGGGCAGGTCGAAATCGTGAACCAACGTGGCGGCGCTGCTCGCCGGAACCACACCCCACAGCGCGCGCCAGCCAGCCAATGCGCTGCCAGACATCGCACTTCATCACACGTTTCGTTGCCGATTCATAGAGAGAACCCGACTCCGCGGCACCTTGGACCGCAGCTCGACACGGTCACGTCAAGGTGCGCGGGACAACAGCGGAACGGTCCACGCAAGCCATCTGCCTCAGTCGCAGGAAACAAACGAAAAAACACGGGCCTGGCGGCCCACTTGGGCGTGTCATTACGCGGTGTCGTGCCGCTTGGCAAGCTAATTTCGGACCGAACTGCCGTGCCGGGCGCAAGTCAGCGTTCACGCAGTCCCGGTGAAGCGAGCGGTCCGGCGATATTCTTTTCTGGCCTCCTCAATCTCGGCCAGGAGTTCCGCTCGAAGCGAGAGAAGTCGCTGGCTTGCGAATGGAGCACGAAACAAAATGACGGCGGTGCGTAACGCGTCGCGAAGCCGGAGCATCTCGCGGGTGTAGTAGTATGAAATCAACCCCGCGGTCGGCAGCGACAACGCATACCACAAGCTGAACGGCCAGCCGAACCACTGATGCACAAGCCAAACGTAAAGGGCGTAGCAACCGCCAAACGCAAACACCCCGACCAACATCGACACGTGCGGCTTCTGCGCCTTGCGCGCACCCGGATTGGTAAAGCGTGTCGCAACCAGGCTGATCAGCGCGAACGGCAGCAGTCGATGCACCCAACCATACACAGCGATGGGCGCCCCCAGGACAACCAGCAGTGCCCGACTCAAACCGTACGCGAGCAGATTGCGCTTCTCAGAAAGCCGTTCGTTTGTCTCGTCAGAAAGCTTCAAGCGGGCGCGCCGTCGCTCGTAATCGCGCAGCTTTCGCGCAAACGCGTTGAAGCGTTCTGGAAACGTTCGTTCCATCCATTCTGCCGCGTTCGCGATCGCCTGGCTCAGCACCAGGTCCTCAGCTCGCGGCGTCAGCGGTTCCTTCACAATAATATTCCCCAGTTTGAGCCGTTCCAGATACAGCCGTTTCACGGCTTCCACGACGCGGGCTTGTTCGAGCCCCGGCAAATGCACGATGAGCAACTGCAAGCGACGCTCGATTTCGCCGCTCAATTGGGTGATGCATTCCTTGCGGCGGGCGTCATACCCCTCAAGAAATTTCGCGGCTTCAATTGGCTCGCCAAAATGAACGAGCACTTCGCTGCGATACCGTTCCTTTGCCGAATAGGTCAGGCCGACCGGGATAATTCTCAATCCAAGCTTGCCACCGTGTCGATGCTCGAGTTCCAGGGCCATCCGCGCCGCGCCAGTCTTGATTGTTTTGAGTTGCGAATCATCGTAACTGACGCCTTCCGGAAAAATGCCAACTGCTCCACCATTCTCGAGAACTTCAAAGCACGCCTCGAAGGTGGCCGCCACCGAGCGCATCGCCCTGGGATCGTCCTTCAACCGGTTGATCGGAATGATCCCGCACTGTTTCAGGAGCCAGGCCAACGGCGCGAAGCGGAAGAGTTGCACCGTGGCCACAAAGTGGACCTGCCGTGGAACCGAGGTGCCAATGATAAACGCATCGGTGACTGAGCCGGGGTGATTTGAAGCAAACAAAACCGGGCCATTCGACGGGACACGCTCCGCGTGGAAGAGTTCAACGCGACGAAAGTAGAAACCCAACATGATCCGAAGCAACCCTATGACGGTCGTCGTCAGGCATTTTCCCAGAAGCTTCATTTGGCCGGCAGGCCGAAGAATGACACGGCGCCGTGGGAAAAGCCACCTCAGATCAGAAGCCCGCAGCGGCGAACCTGACGCTTTGCAGCTTCGTCAGCAATGAACGGCGCCGGTACGGTCAACCTTTCAGTCCGACGAAGAGTAAAACCAGGTCAATGACGAACAGCAACACAATCGTCGCTTCGAGCATGAGCATCCAGCGATTGGTCTGGTCGTGCTGTAGCAGTTGGTAAAGATTGGCCAGCGTCTTGAGCTTTTCGTCGATGGTCCGGTGCCAGTCTCCGAGGTGGAACCG
>QHPA01000049.1 GCA_003218935.1 Verrucomicrobiota bacterium | reverse complement strand
GACCGTGACCGTGGCGCTCGGCGCGGACCATGCCGGCTACGAGTTGAAGGAGTCGCTCAGGCAACATCTGGAACAACGCGGCTTGAAGGTCCTGGACTTCGGCACCACCTCGATGGACTCGGCCGACTATCCTGATTTCGCGCAGGCCGTGGCGCACAACGTGGCCGATCAGAAAAGCGACCTCGGGCTTTTGGTTTGCGCCACGGGCCTCGGCATGAGCATCGCGGCCAACAAAGTGCCGGGCGCCCGCGCGGCGTTGGTTTTCGACGAAAAAATGGCGGCGCTGGCCCGGCAGCACAATGACGCCAATGTGCTTTGTCTCGGCGGCAAATTCGTCGGCGCGGAGCAGGCGAAGAAGATGGTGGACGCTTTTCTCGACGCGCATTTCGAAGGCGGACGTCACGCGCGTCGCGTGGCCAAGGTGGAGCGCATCGAAGCTGCGGGGATGTTTCGGTTGGGAATGGTTGACCCGGAGGTCGCCGAGGCGATCCGTTCGGAGCGACTGCGGCAACAGGAGAACATCGAACTGATTGCCAGTGAAAACTTCACCAGTCCCGCGGTCCTGGAGGCGCAAGGCTCGGTGCTCACGAACAAATACGCCGAAGGCTACCCGCGCAAACGCTGGTATGGCGGTTGTGAAAACGTGGATATCGCCGAGCAACTGGCGATTGACCGCGCCAAACAGCTTTTCGGCGCCGAACACGCGAACGTGCAGCCGCACTGCGGCAGCAGCGCGAACATGGCGGTCTATTTCGCGTTTCTCAAGCCAGGCGACAAAATGCTGACGATGGACCTGAGCCACGGCGGCCATCTCACGCATGGCAACAAAGCAAATTTTTCCGGCAAATTTTTCGAAATCATCCATTACGGAGTGCGCAAAGCAGATGAGCAGATCGATTACGATCAGCTCGCTAAAATGGCGCAGGAACACCGGCCCAGGATGATTACGGTCGGCGCCAGCGCTTATCCACGCAGCGTTGACTTCAAACGGATGGGCGAAATTGCGCGCGAAGCAGGCGCGCTGCTGCTGGCGGACATTGCGCATGTCGCCGGACTGGTGGCTGCGGGGTTGCATCCGAGTCCGATTGAGCACGCTGATTTCGTGACGACGACCACGCACAAAACGCTGCGCGGACCGCGCGGCGGACTGATTCTGTGCCGGGAGAAATACGCGAAGGAAGTGGATTCTCAGGTGTTCCCCGGCATTCAGGGTGGACCGCTGATGCACGTCATCGCCGCGAAAGCGGTCTGTTTTCACGAAGCCTTGCAGCCGGCGTTCAAAGAGTACCAGCGGCAGATCGTGAAGAATGCGAGGGCGCTGGCCGAAGGGATGAAGCGAAACGGGTTCCGCCTGGTCAGCGGTGGCACCGACAATCATCTCATGCTGGTGGACGTCGGCTCGCGCGGCCTGACCGGCAAGGAATGCCAGACGGCCCTGGACGAAGCCGGCATCACGGTCAACAAGAATACCATCCCGTTTGAAACGCGCTCGCCGTTTCAGGCCAGCGGCGTGCGGTTGGGCACGCCTGCGGTGACCACGCGCGGCATGAAGGAGCCTGAGATGGCCGCCATTGCGGACATGGTCAGCGAAGTTCTGCTCGACATTAAAAATGTTGACGGGGCGCGGAAGGTGCGCCAACGTGTTCGTGAATTAACCGCAAGATTTCCCTTGCCGTATTGATTTTTAACTAAATGACCCCTCGCAGTTTTTTTGAAACTGCGCCAGAATGAACGGATTTTTCCTTCTGGTGGACTAAGAGGAAGTGTCGGCAGTCCCTCTGCCGTGTCCGCCAGGGTCAGTAACCTGCCCTTTATAAATTATGCCACGAGTTGCCAAAAAAAACGCCCGACCCAGAGGCAAGGCGAAGAGAGATGAATTGATGGAAGGATTGCCGGAAGACGCCTCGCTGGCGCACACCGCAGGAGAGGAAACGGCCGCGCCGAAGTCGTCCGAGGACCTCCCGCGTCCGACGAAAAAGGCTGAGCCGGACGAGGGCGCTCCCGGCGCGGGGTTGACGGCCGCGAACACCATCAACATCAGCCAACTGCAGGCGATGTCCATGGCCGAATTGAACCAGATGGCCAAGGAGATGGGCATTGAAAACTTCGGCACAATGAAGAAGCACGAAGTGATCTTCCAGATCCTCCAGAAGAACGCCGAACGCAGCGGCATTCTGTTCGCCGAAGGCGTGCTGGAGATACTGCCGGAAGGCTTCGGCTTTCTTCGCTCGCAGAGTTTCAACTACCTGCCGTGCCCGGAGGACATCTACGTCTCGCCTTCGCAGATTCGTCGCTTCGATTTGCAGACCGGCGACGCCGTCTCCGGCCAGATTCGTCCGCCGAAGGAGAAGGAGCGTTTTTTTGCGCTGCTGAAAGTCGAAGCGGTCGGCCATGAGGATCCGGACAGGGCGAAAGACAAGACGCATTTCGATAATCTTACCCCGCTCTTTCCGACCAAGCGCTTCATCCTCGAGACTGCGCAGGATGAGCTCTCGACGCGTGTGCTGGATTTGGTTTGTCCCATCGGCAAAGGCACGCGCGGATTGATCGTCGCGCCGCCGCGCACCGGCAAGACGGTTTTGTTGCAGAAAGTGGCCAACGCCATTATCAAGAACAATCCGGATTCGTATCTCTTCATCCTGCTGATCGATGAACGCCCGGAGGAAGTGACCGACATGGAGCGCAGTTGCAAGCCGGCGGAGGTGATCAGCTCGACGTTCGACGAGCCGCCCGAACGCCACGTGCAGGTGGCGGAGATGGTCATTGAAAAAGCGCGACGCATGGTCGAGCACAAAAAGGACGCGGTGATCCTGCTCGACTCGATCACGCGTCTGGCCCGCGCTTACAATACTGTGCAGCCGCACTCCGGCAAAATCCTGTCCGGCGGTGTGGATGCCAACGCGCTCCACAAGCCAAAGCGGTTCTTCGGCGCGGCGCGCAACATTGAGGAGGGCGGCTCGCTTACCATTCTCGCCACCGCGCTCGTCGATACCGGTTCGCGCATGGACGAAGTCATTTTTGAAGAGTTCAAAGGCACGGGCAACATGGAAGTGCATTTGGACCGCGCGCTGGTGGACCGCCGCATTTTCCCGTCCATCAACATCGAACGCTCCGGGACGCGCAAAGAGGAACTGCTCTATCATCCGGACGAATGCAGCCGCGTGGTGATTCTCCGCCGGGCGTTGACCGGGGTGCCGCCGGTCGAGGCAATGGAACTGCTGCTCAATAAATTGAAGAAGACCAAAAGCAACATTGAGTTCCTGCTGTCGATGGCGACGGGTTGACCTCGCTCCTCATGCCTGTAGGAGCCGAGGTCACCAGGCTCTTTACTGGCCCGAACAATGGCTTCGCCCCTGGAGCTTCGCGGGCTGCCACTTTTCCGTTGCTCCTCAAATAAGGCGCGCGCTATCCTCGTCAAACTGGACTCATTGTTGTGATTAAACGGTTGCTCACGAAAATCGGCGCGGCGCGGTGCGCAGGCCTTTTTCTGTTGGCAGTGTTGTTAGCCGGCTGTCGCAGGGAGGAAATCACGGTTTACCGCGTGCCGAAGAAAACGGGGCCTGAATTGGCCGAGGCTCAGGACGGGGAGGAGCAGCAGCCGCAGATTCAGTGGAAAACGCCTCCCGGCTGGGAGGAGCTTACGCGCAGCGGAATGAGTCTCGCGAACTTTTCGGTTCCCGGCGACGCGGGCCGCCAGGCGCAGCTCTCGGTGATGACGTTTCCGGGCGAAGGCGCCAGCGAGTTGAGTTTGGTGAACATCGTTCGCGAGAACGCAGGCCTGCCGCCGGTCAGCGACGAGGAACTGGCCAAGCTGGTCGAGACCGTAAACGTTGGCCCTGTCTCGGCCAAGCTTGTTGATTTGACCGGCGCGATGAAAGCGTCGAGCAACGCCGCGCCGAACCGCATTCTGGTGGCGGTTTTTGCGCGCGGCGGCACAACCTGGTTTTTCAAACTGGCGGGAGATGCGGGAGTCGTCACCGCGCAGAAACGGGCCTTTATCGGTTTTTTGAACTCGGTCACGTTCGTGGAGCCCCGCGGAACTCGGGTCCGCGCGGCTCATTTCGCGAGCACGAATGCCAAGCGGGTTCCAATCGCGCCAGATGGCGACGCGGGAGTTTCGGATAGTCCGCTGGACAAGCCGTCGTGGGATGCCCCCGCCGGGTGGCAGGAGGTGCCGCGGACGCAAATGTTGCTGGCGAAGTTTCTCATCAGCAGCAGCGACGGCAAAGCGGAAGTGACCGTCAGCACTTTTCCCGGCGAGGCGGGCGGAGTGCTGGCCAACGTAAATCGCTGGCGTGTGCAACAGCTCGGCTTGAACGCCGCGAGTGAAGCGGACCTGTCGCAATTGATGAGCTCGCTTGACGTGCCGGGGGGCAAAGCCATGTTAGTGGATATGAGCGGCAGGAATCAAAAGACCGGCGAAAAAGCCCGGCTTATCAGCGTCATCGTCCCGCGAGAAGGGCAAACCTGGTTTTACAAATTGATGGGCGACCCGGCGGTGGCGGGGCGTGAGAAAACCGCTTTTATCAAATTCGTCCAATCCGTGCATTATCCAAATGTTTGATCGTCTGTTCAGATTCTTTACGTCGCTTCGGCTGACGGTGGTGTTGCTGGCGTTCGGGATCGTGCTCGTGTTTGTCGGGACGGTGGCGCAAGCGGACGAAGGGCTTTACAACGCGCAGGCCCGTTATTTCAAACACTGGTTCGTCCGGGGCATCACGATGTTTGGCCACCGCATTCCGATTGGGCTGCCGGGCGGCTACCTCATTGGAACGCTGCTGCTCATCAACCTCGTCGCCGCCCACATCAAGCGGTTTCAACTCACAACGAAGAAAATCGGCATCCAGCTCACGCACGCGGGCGTCATCCTGCTGCTCGTCGGCCAGCTGACGACCGACCTCTTTTCGCGCGAGACGCAAATCCGCTTTTCCGAGGGCCAAACCAGGTCTTACGCCGAGAGCGGGATGAATTACGAACTGGCCTTCATCACCGACGCGGACGCGGATACCGAGGAAGTGGTCGCGATTCCCGCCAGGCTCCTGGCGAAGGGCGCCGAGTTGAAGCACGAGAAACTGCCGTTCACCGTCCACGTGAAGTACTGCTGGCTGAACTCCGACCCGTCGTTCCGCGCGCCGATGATGCAGAATGAGCCGCCCGTCACGACGAATGGTTTGGCGCGCAGCTTCGATTTCCGGCCGGCGGCCGAGACGAAGAGCATGGACAGCAAAAATGTCCCGACTGCCCTGATTGAGGTGGTGGCTCCCAGTGGCTCATTGGGCGCGTGGGTTGTGTCGGGTTGGGCGGGTGATGACCTGATGGTTGAGGCTTTGAGTGAGAGTTTCAGCCGCCAGATGGGCGAGCAGATGGCCGCGAGCATCATCAGCCGCCTCACCGAACCGCAAACGGTTGAGGCGGGCGGAAAGCAATTCGCCTTCGTGCTGCGACCGGCGCGCGTTTACGAACCCTATTCGCTGACCCTCCTCAAGGCGACGCATTCGATTTATCGCGGCACGGACATCCCGAAGGACTTCCGGAGTCGCGTGCGTCTGGAAAACCACCAAACCGGTGAGAACCGCGAGGTCGAAATCTTCATGAACAGTCCGCTGCGCTACGAAGGCCAGACGTTTTATCAATACCAGATGGTGGCTGGCGAACTGGCGCGCCGGGCAGGGCAGGCGCCGTCGTCCATCTTGCAGGTGGTGCGGAATCCGAGCTGGCTAACGCCCTACGCCGGCTGCATCATGGTCGCAGCAGGGCTGGTGACTCAGTTCATGATTCACCTCGTTGGATTTGTTTCCCGGAGGAAAACCGCATGAAAAAACGGCTGCCTCTCATTCTGACCGGCCTGATGGCCGCGTGGTTTCTGTGCACCCTGCGTGCGCCGAAGGAGAACGACTTTGCCTACGCTGAATTCGGCAGCCTGCCGATTGTGTTCAACGGTCGGGTTCAGCCGATCGATTCGCTCGCGCGCAACTCGCTCCTGCAACTGCGCGAGAAACAGACCGCCAACCTCGAACCGTGGAAGGGCTGGAACGAGAAGCCGAAGATCATTCCGGCCATTGAGTGGCTCGCCAACGTGATGATGAAACCGGACGCGGCCGATGAGTGGCCCGTCTTCCGCGTCGATCACCCCGAACTCACCGCCTTGCTCAAGCTGCCGGAGAAGGACAAACAGAATCGCCAGGACGGCAAACATTACTCGTGGAACCAGATTCAACCCTCGCTCGAAGCGATGGATCGGGAGAGCAAACGCATCGGCAGCCGGGAACAACGGAAGGAGACCGACCCGAGCCAGCGCACGCCTTATGAGAACGCCGTGATGAAAATGCACGAGCGTTTGGTGCTCTATATGCGGCTCAAAAACGCGCTCCAACCGCAGGACGCGGGCGACTGGGCGCAGGAACTGGGCGAATTCGAGAGCGCCATCCCGGCTGGCGTCGCCGCCGTGCGCGCGCAACAGGCGGGGCAAAAGTACGACGAAGCTGCGTTCGGGAAGTTCGTTGGTTTCGTGCGAAGGTTCGACGTAATGAGGCGCTTCGAGCCGCCGCTGCTGGTGCCGCCGCGGCACCAGGAAGTCTCCCGTGACGACTGGATGCGCGTGGGGGATGCGCTGATCGGCGTCGCCCGCGGCGAAACCATCCCTCCCTCGGTCCGCTATTACGCGGCGATGGCGAGCGCGTTCCGGGAGGGTAAAGCCGATGACTTCAATCAGAAAGTCGCCGAGTATCGCGCGGCCCTCGCGTCGAACTTCGCGCGCGAACTCGCCAAGGCCGGCCGGGAACTGTTCTTCAACCGGATGCAGCCCTTCTACAATGCGATGGTCATCTACGTTCTCGCAGGAATTCTCGCACGCGCCTCGTGGTTCGCTTTGTCGGACCTGCTGCGGCGTTCCGCGGTGTGGCTCATCGGGCTGGCCCTGGTGATTCACACGTGCGGTCTGGTCATGCGCATGGTGCTCGAAGGCCGTCCGCCGGTGACGAACCTTTACTCGTCGGCGATCTTCATCGGTTGGGGCGCGTGCGTGCTGGGCCTCGTGCTCGAACGGTTCTATAAGGACGGCATTGGGGCAGTCGTCTCATCAGGGGTCGGTTTCGTCACCCTCATCATCGCCCACCACCTTGCTCTCGGCGGCGACACGATGGAAATGATGCGCGCGGTGCTGGACACCAATTTCTGGCCGTGGTGTCTTCACTCGTACCTTGAATGCGGCGAGGGGCAAAAGTCTGGCGCGGATGGTCTATGGCATCGTTTGCTTCGCCACGTTGTTCAGCTTTGTCGGCACCGTGCTAGGTGGCATCTGGGCGGACCAATCGTGGGGCCGGTTCTGGGGTTGGGACCCGAAGGAAAACGGCGCGCTCATCATCGTGCTTTGGAACGCGCTCATCCTGCACCTGCGCTGGGGCGGGATGATCCGTGAGCGTGGCCTGATCAACTGCGCCATCGTCGGCAACATTGTCACGAGCTGGTCCTGGTTTGGTGTGAACATGCTCGAAATCGGCCTGCACTCCTACGGTTTCACGCAGGCCGCGTTCAAATGGCTCATTGGGTTCGTCGTGAGCCAGCTCTTCATCATCGCCCTCGGACTGTTGCCGCGACATCTGTGGGTGAGCTTCCGCGACCAGGCAGTCGCTCCCGCGGCTGTGGGGGACAAAGGCAAGCCCGCGCCCGCCTGAACCTCTGTTAAATCCTTTGACGCTTCGCTGCTCATCCCGTACGTTGCGACCATGAACTGGCTGGATTTGTGCAATGACAAGAATCTGCAAGACCTGCCTTACCGTCTTGAGTTAAGCAGGGAAGGGAAAATCGTCATGAGCCCGACACGCAATCGGCATGGCTATCTGCAAAGCAGAATCGCCCGCGTGCTGGGCGAGTTGATGTCCACCGGCGAGACGCTGGTGGAATGCGCCATCGAAACCGAAGACGCCACCAAGGTGGCGGACATCGTCTGGGTTTCGGACGAGCAGTTCAGAATCATCAAAGACGAAGCCAGTTGTTCCGTCGCGCCGGAAATTTGCATTGAGGTCTTGTCGCCGTTCAACACCGAAGAAGAAATGGCCCGCAAGCGGGAGTTGTATTTGCGTGCTGGCGCGAAGGAATGCTGGTTGTGCGACGAGGACGGACGCACGCGGTTTTTCGACGCCGGCGGGCTGATGAAGAAATCGGTTCTGTGCCCCGAATTTCCGGCTCGATTGTCGGTTTAACGGCCAGCCGGGCAGGCATATCGAGTCCTTTAATCCTTTGACGCTTCACGGCTCATCCCGTAGCTTTCCCCACGCTTTTTGAGGCCGGAATGATTGGTTTTATCATAAAAAAAATAATCGGATCGAAGAACGACCGGGAAGTCCGGCGGCTGCGCCCGTTGGTTGCCAAGATCAACGAGATCGAAATGTCGCTGCAGTCATTGCCGGAAGAGGTGTTGCGCGAAAAGACAGCGGCCTGGAAAGAGCGCCTTTCCAAAATCGAAGACGACGCCGAACTGGCCGCGGCGCTGGACGAAATCCTGCCCGAAGCGTTCGCGGTCGTGAAAAACGCCTGCCGCCGCCTTTGGGGGCAGGAAATCACCGTGCGCGGGCATCCGTTGAAGTGGGAGATGATTCCCTTTGATGTCCAGCTCATCGGAGGTTACGCCCTTCACAGCGGCCGAATCGCGGAAATGGCCACGGGCGAAGGCAAGACGCTCGTGGCGACGTTGCCGGTCTATTTGAACGCGCTGAGCGGTCGGGGCGTACACGTGGTCACGGTGAACGATTACCTCGCCGCGCGCGACAGCGAGTGGATGGGTGCGGTTTACAAGATGGCAGGGCTGAGCGTGGGATGCATTCTGCACGACCAGCCGCCTTCCGTCCGGCGCGAGGAATACAGCCGCGACATCACCTACGGCACGAACGCGGAGTTCGGTTTCGATTACCTGCGCGACAACGGGATGGCCACGAGCAAAGAGGAGCAGGTGCAGCGCGGCCATTACTACGCCATCGTGGACGAGGTGGACTCGATTCTCATTGATGAAGCACGAGTTCCGCTGATCATCAGCGGGCCCGCGGTGGTGGCGTATGATGACCAATACGGGAAATTTAAACCTGCCGTTGAATCGCTCGTTCACGCCCAGGAAAGGCTCTGCAGCCGTTTTCTTTCGGAGGCTGAAGAGTTGATGAGAAAACTGAGTCCCGCGGACGGCTCGCCACCCGGCAACCCCGAAGGGCTCGAGCGCGAAATCGGTCTGCTGCTTTACCGTGTCAAGATGGGCCAGCCGAGGTCCGATGGGCTGTTGAAATTGCTAGAAGACCCGGAAAATCTTCGGTTGATGAACAAGGCGGAGTTGGAATTGCACGCTGACCAATCGAAGAAGGAACTTTACGCGCAGAAGGAGGAACTGTTCTTCGCGATGGACGAAAAGAGCCACGACGCCGATCTGACGGAGAAGGGACGCAATTTTCTCAGCCCCAAAGACCCGGACGCTTTCGTGTTGCCGGACCTGACGCTGGTTTTCCACGACATTGATGCGAGGAGTGAAGTGGACGCGCGCCAGCGCATGGAAATGAAGGCGAAGATTCAGGCCGAGTTCGAGGCGCGCGCGCAGCAGATTCACTGCATCGCGCAATTGCTCAAGGCCTACTGCCTTTATCAGAAGGACGTGCAGTATGTGCTGCAGGACAACAAGGTCATCATCGTGGACGAGAACACCGGCCGTTTGATGACCGGCCGGCGTTGGAGCGATGGCCTGCATCAGGCAGTCGAAGCGAAGGAAGGCGTCGAAATCGAGCGTGAAACGCAGACGCTGGCGACCATTACGATTCAAAATTATTTCCGCCTTTACCAGAAGCTCGCCGGCATGACCGGCACCGCCGAGACCGAGGCGCAGGAATTTTACGACATCTACAAGCTCGGCGTGCTGGTTATTCCGACCAATAAACCGGTCGCGCGCAAAGACGCGAACGATGCCGTCTATAAGACCAAGCGCGAGAAATACAGCGCGGTGCTCGGGGAGATTCAAGACGTGCACGCGCAGGGCCGACCCATTCTCGTCGGCACCATTTCCGTCGAGGTCAGCGAGCACCTTTCGCGGATGTTGAAACGGACGGGGATCATCCACTCCGTGCTGAACGCAAAGTATCACCAGCAGGAAGCGGAAATCGTCGCGCGCGCCGGCCAGCGCGGCTCGGTCACCATCGCCACGAACATGGCGGGCCGTGGCACGGACATCAAACTTGGCAGCGGGGTAGCTGAAGTCGGCGGACTGCACGTCATCGGCACGGAGCGTCACGAAGCCCGCCGTATTGACCGCCAGTTGCGCGGACGTTGCGCGCGCCAGGGCGACCCCGGCTCGTCCCATTTCTTCATTTCGCTCGAAGACGATCTAATGCGGTTGTTCGGCTCGGACCGGATTGTGCAAGTGATGGAGCGGGTCGGCCTCGAAGAAGGCCAGGAGCTGACGCATCCGCTGTTAAACCGCTCCATTCAGCAAGCGCAAAAGCGCGTCGAGCAGCACAACTTTCAGCGGCGCAAGCACACGCTCGAATACGACGACGTGATGAACAAGCAGCGAGAGGTCATCTACGGCTTCCGCAATGAAATCATCCACGGTGAAGATGTGCGCGACCGGCTGATGGACATCATGGAGGAGGTCGTGCTGCAAAAGGTCGAGGAATTCACCGCGCGCGACGCCGAGGTGAGCGAGTGGGAGGTGCGCGGTCTGGCCGATTGGGTGAACCTGACGTTCCCCCTTGGCATGCCCGAGAGTGAAGTCGTCAAGGCGGCCACCAGCGGCCAGGAGAAACCGGTGCCCGGCTCGATGTTCGCCCACTTGAGTCCCGCGCAGTTCGCCGTCTGCCAGTTCATCGCGGAGAGCGTGCGCAAGGCTTACGAGCTGAAAATCAGCTTTGAAAATCCGGAGCAGCTCAAAACCGTCGAACGTTACACCATTCTCAGCGCGATTGACCGCCTGTGGCAGGAGCATCTCTACGGCATGGACAGTCTGCGCAATAGCATTGGCCTGCGTCAGTATGGCCAGCGCGACCCGCTCATCGAATACAAGGCCGAGGCGTTCAAGGTGTTTGATGAACTGATGGTCAACATCAAGACAGAGATTTGCCACAACATCTTCCGCAGCGCGTCGAGCCTGATGGCGTTCGAGCAGTTCCTGCGCAGCGTGCCGCAGAAGACGCTGCACCAATCCACCAGCGCCTTCGGCGGAACCGAGCCGGCGAGCGACTCGGCGCCGCCCAAGGGGAGTGACATGGTCAGCGAAGCGATGGCCGCGACCGAGAAGGCCAAGCCGGTCCGCACCGGACCGAAAGTCGGGCGCAACGATCCGTGCCCGTGCGGCAGCGGCAGGAAGTACAAGCATTGCTGCGGGAAAAACGGTTGAGCCGGAGTTCAACTCGGGCCGAAACGATGAGTCACAAGATTACCGGAATGAACACCGGTCAGGGATTCGCCGCGAACCTGTCAACGGGCATTTTGGTGATTTTGGCGAGCCTGATTGGTTTGCCGGTTTCCACGACGCACGTTTCAGTCGGTTCACTTTTCGGTATCGGGATGGCAACGCGCCAGGCAAACATCCGTGTCGTCAACGGGATTTTGTTGTCGTGGGTGCTGACGATGCCGTGCGCGGCGCTTATGAGTGGATTGATCTATGGTCTGGTGCGCCGCTGATGAAGCGCCGGGTCAAGCAGCAGGACCCGGCGATATAATGGCATAATGTCAATTCTGCGCGTTTTGAACGTTAAAACGGGGTTTTCCAGGAAAAATTCGAAATCCAGCGATAATCTTTGAAATTCATTTCCGGCTTGATTTGAACACGGCTTATGAAACGCTGTCTATCGAATGTCAGCGGTGCTGACAACCGAACCAAACTGAAAGGAATACACCATGAGAATGAAAAAGTCATTGGCGTTGGTTGCTGGAGTGGCGGCGGCGTTATTTGTCGCGAGCGCGGTGCGCAGCTTCGCGGCGGATAGAGCCGTGACCATCACTGGCGAGGGCAAGTGCGCCAAGTGCGCCTTGAAAGAGGCCAAAGAGTGCCAGAACGTTATCCAGGTGACAAAGGATGACAAGACGGTGAGCTACTGGTTGGTCGCGAATGACGTGAGCAAGGAGTTCCACGGCAAACTCTGCCGAGAGACCAAAAAGGTCACCGCCACCGGCACGGTCAAAGAGGTGGACGGCAAACTGCAACTGACGGCCACCAAGATCGAGTTGGCGGAGAAAGAATAATCGAGCAAGAAACGGACCCGCCCGCAGTTCGGACCGGATTGGTCGAGCTGCGGGCGGTTTGTTTTTAAGAGAGAAGTTCGCGCTGCAGATTTTATTACGGAGCTGTGCTCGTTGCGCGGGACGTTGGCAGGTTTTGAAATCCTGCCGTTCGGGATTCAACCGCCTGGTTTTGGATTTCCCGGCGGCTGTTGGCCGATTTGCCAGCGCGACGTCATCGCGCGAGCGGCCAATCCCATCACAACCCCGAAAATGCAATGCGCCGCCAATGTCACGGCGACGAATCCAGCCGTTACCGCAATGCCAAAGACCTCCGGGTAAGGCGTGAGCAGCATCCC
>QHPA01000523.1 GCA_003218935.1 Verrucomicrobiota bacterium | reverse complement strand
TTTGGCACGCGACCTACGGCGACCAGCACGCGGTCGTACAATTCCTCTTTTTGCTGACCGTCGGCTTCGACGATGACTTTGATCTGTTTGCCCTTGGTCTCCATCTTGGCGACCTTGGTTTTCAGCCGCACTTCCTTGAACGCCTTTTGAGCGTAAGCCATCACGGGACGGACCAGGTCGGAGTCGGCGCCGAGCAGGATGGATTTTCGGGAATCTCTTCGACTTCGAGCGCCTCACGCGAAGTCATGACGCGCGGGTTGCCAAGGTCAAAGGCCTTTGGCATGGCCGACTTCGAGCCCACGGCGATGATCGCCTGCTCGAAGTCAACGAACTTCTGGCCTTGCTCCGTCTCCACGCGCAGCGTGTGCGAATCCTCGAAATGCCCGCGCCCGTTCCAGACCTCCACGCCCCGCAGTTTTGCCAGTTGCGCTACGCCGCCGGAAAGTTTCGCGAGTACGGACTCTTTCCACGCGCGCAGTTTGGCGAGGTCGATCTGAGGCGCGCCGAAGGCGATGCCGCGATGTTCCGACTCCTTCGCGGCGGCAACCATGTGCGTGGCGTGAAGCAGCGCTTTCGACGGGATGCAGCCGCGGTTCAGGCAAACGCCGCCGAGCCGTTTGTCTTGCTCCACAAGGATGACTTTTTTGCCCAGATCGGCGGCGTAAAAGGCGGCCGCGTACCCGCCTGGCCCGGCGCCGACAACGACGATTTCGGTTTTGATTGGGTCCATGAATTCAAATACGGGGCGATGGGGAGGTGGGGTATTGGGGTGAAAACGCATCAACCCGGTCCTCACCGGCGTCGTAGGTCGCATTGCTTTCTTTGATGACCAGTTGGTCTTCCCACTCCGCGCCGGCTTGCTTTCGCTCCAAGCTGTTGACCAGTCTCAACAATCCATTTTCCAGTTTGTAAGCCATCGCGTTCAAACGCGCAAAATCCACATCGGAAATCTGCTGGGCTTGGAGGTAAGCGTGCAAGCCTGAAACTGATTCGCCGACCGAGCCAAGCGCGTAGTTCAGAAAATTTAGATACTCACGTAGTGAGCGGCGGCAGTAGCCTTCGGCAATGTTTCGATGCACTGAATCCGCCGAGGCGATCTGCTGTGAAGCGACACGCTTCAGTTCATATGGGAAAACACGGAATACCCGACAAGTTGCGACGTAATACTCTTGAGCGTCACCCCAAACACGCAACTCTTGATACCCGCGGTTTCGATTTCTATAATTCGCGTTCATCATGCTACCCAGACCCCCAATACCCCATCACCCCAGTTTCACCTCCTCTTCGCTGAACCCCTCCAGCGCCTTCACCAGATCCACCGTGAACCGCGCAGCCGCTCCGCCGTCAATCACGCGATGATCGTAGGAGATCGCGACCGGCAGCATCAGCCGTTGCTGGGTTTGCTTATTCTTCACGACCGGTTTCAATGCGCCACGGCCGAGACCCAGAATGGCGACCTCGGGCAGGTTGATGATCGGCGTGAAATGTCCCCCACCGATCCCGCCCTGATTCGAGATGGTGAACGTGCCGCCTTTCATCTCGTCCAGCGAAAGTTTCCGCTCGCGCGCTTTCGCGGCCAGCTCTTCGACCTCTTTGCTAAGTTGAAGCAAATTCTTTTTGTCCACGTCGCGAACCACAGGCACGAGCAGTCCCGCGTCCGTGTCCACCGCCACGCCAATGTGATAATACTCTTTGAACACGATCTCTCCGGCTGCTTCATCGAGGCTCGCATTGAAAATCGGATGCTGCTTGAGTGCGGCAACGACGGCTTTCAGAACCAACGGCGTCAGCGTCAAACCCGCGCTTTTGGCTTCGTAAGCCGCCTGATATTTTTTGCGCAACTCCATCAACGCGGTGATGTCCGCCTCATCAAATTGCGTCACGCGCGGCACCGTCGTCCAGCTCTCGGCCATGCGCTGGCTGATGACCTTGCGGAGTTGCGACACCGGTTTTCTGGAAACCGCTCCCCATTTGGAGAAGTCAGTTCGTTCAGGCGCAGCGGCAGGGCGCGTCACTCCGTGCGCGCCGCCGGGCTGTGGTTGCGCTGCCAGTTTTTGAAGCCGTTGAATGTGCGCGCGCAAATCGTCCATCACGATGCGGCCCCCGCGTTCACTCCCGCGCACTCGCGTTAAATCAATCCCCAACTCGAACGCCAGCTTGCGAACCGACGGCGCGGCCGCAACCTCGGCTTCCGTCTTCGCGACATTCTCCTCCTCGTCCTCGTTCTC
>QHPA01000048.1 GCA_003218935.1 Verrucomicrobiota bacterium | reverse complement strand
GTTTTGATCGCCCATGCTGAGGATATTGATGACCAGGTCGCAACCGTGGAGTTTTTCGCAGGAGCGACCAGCTTGGGGATCAAGACGAATGTGGCGGTCGACAATCTCATCGGTCCGTTTGTGTTGACGTGGTCAAACGTGTTGGCGGGTGATTACACCTTGATGGCCAAGGCAACTGACAGTCGCGGCGCAACTGAAGTGTCCGATCTCATCACGATTCACGTCCTTGAAGTGCCGCCGCCGCCCGTCGTCACCGTCGTCGCCAGCGATCCAGACGCGACGGAGATTCCCGAGGTTCCTCCCTGGCTGGGAATGCCGCAAATGAGTGATCCGGCGGTTTTTACCGTCCGGAGAACCGGAAGCACAGCCCCGCCGTTGGTGGTCTTCTACCGGGTTGGCGGTACGGCAGAAAACGGCGTTGATTATGATCGACTGACCGGTCGCGTCATGATTCCTTCCGGTGCCGAGAGCGCGCAAATCAGTGTCTTTCCCATCGACGACGGGCTGGTCGAGGGAACCGAAACCGTCGAATTGACACTCGTTCCACCCAGGGAATTTCCGGATGCCTACCAGATCGGCTCAGCAGGTTCCGCAACAGCGTTTATTCATGACAACGATAAAATGCCGGACGTCCCACCCAGTGTGAAGATTGATTCTCCTTCGGATGGGGACGTGTTTGTCGCTCCAGCCAGCATTAAAGTATCGGCTCATGCGAAGGATTCCGACGGCTGGGTTAAGTTTGTCGAATTTTTCGCCGGGGATCACCGGCTCGGAGTCACGGGTGTTCTAATGCCCGATATGCCTTTTGAACTAACATGGTCGAACGTCCCACCGGGCAACTACAAACTCACTGCCCAGGCCACGGACAATGTTGGAGCGACCACAGTGTCGGACCCTGTCACGATTCATGTTATGGGAACGCCTCCGCCGGTCGTCACGGTCGTCGCCACCGATCCCGACGCTTCGGAAATCGGGCCGGACACCGGCACGGTCACCGTCACCCGGACGGGGCCGACCAGCAATGAATTGAACGTATTCTATCATGTCGGCGGCACGGCCAAGCCCGGGGTCGATTACAAAGCCTTGTCCAGTCGCGTCACGATTCCTGCCGGCACCTCCTCCGCCGACGTCATCGTCACGCCCATTGCCGACGTGGATACGACAGTAGAAACGAACGAAACAGTCGAGGTGCGTCTCGTGCCACCCATTTTGCCGCGCGAGGACCCCAGCGGGCCAATCCGCTGGCCGCCGGCCTATGTCGTTGGCTCTCCGAGCAACGCAGTGGTGCACATCGCTGAGAGCGGGTTGATCACGAATCCACCACCGCACGTGCGGATCGTCAGCCCGGAAAACGGCCGGAAGTTTGCCGCGCCGGCGAACATCCAGATTGTGGCTCATGCAGAAGACCCGAATGGCAAGGTGAGCACGGTTGAGTTCTTCGAGGGCACGAACAGCCTGGGAGTGACGACGAACAGGGCAGCAATGAATCCTCTCGGGCCGTTCGTGCTCGTCTGGTCGAACGTCGTCGCGGGTGAGTACAAGCTCACAGCCAAAGCGACCGACGACCAGGGAGCTACGGGCGTTTCCGGTCCCGTGAATATCTCGGTGGTCACCAACCCGCCGCCTCCGACCAACTCGCTGCCAGTCGTGATCATCTACGCCAGAGATCCGGTGGCGTTTGAAGGAACGAATTCGATGGGCGACACGAACGTGGCCACCTTTGTCGTGCGCCGCTCGGGCGGAACAAATAACGACCTGACGCTTTACTACGCAATCGGAGGCACGGCGTCGAACGGTGTCGATTATGTCAAGTTGCCGGGAACGGTGACGATTCCCTCGGGCGAACGCTCGGCGAAAATCACTGTCGTGCCGCTGGAAGATAACGACCACGAACTTTTCAACACCGTGGTTGTGAAGTTGGCACCGCCACCAACCGCAGTAGTGCCGACCTACACCATCGGGCACCCCGGCAAGGCAGCGGCGATCATTGTTGATCGAGGAGAGTTCGCGGCTGAGGGCGACCATTCGCCGGACGGGTTGTTCCACTTCCGCTTGCCGGGCATGAACGGCTTCTTCTTCCGGGTCGAAGCCTCGGATGATCTGGTGACCTGGACGCCGGTCTGCACCAACGTGGTGACGGAAGGCGCCATCCACTTCGTCGATCCCGATGCCAATGAGCACCCACATCGTTTCTACCACGTCATGCCCGAGGCGGACGCGGACACGGATGACTGAGGAACAGAGTTAGCGTAGTCGAACCGATAGCTGACCTTACGACGGCCAACGGCCCGCGGCGTCCTCCAGCCGCGGGCCGTGCGCGCCGCTGACGCGTCGAATCGTCAAATGACCGCTTCGAAGAGTGGAGCCGGTCGGGCGGCTGCTTTGAAAATTCAAATGCCGATTTCAACCGCGGCCAGATGAAGTAACCACCCTGCGTGGGAGACGGTCCGCTGCTCTCCATGAGCCCCCCTCCGAGGGGGGGAGAGGCTGCCCGAAGGGCGGGCGCTACGGTTTCACCGAACGATAAAACCGAATCGGATAGAGGGAAACGTCGGTGTCGATAAACTGAGACAGCCCGTCAATCCCGGCGGTGTTGGTCCCGATCACGCTCCACGAAATAGGCGGGTTCAGATTCGGGCTCGCCTCGATATGATACGTTTCGCCGGGGATGCCTTCTAGCGTAAGGACCATGACGCCGTTGGTTGGTTGGATGGCGGTGATGCGTTGGCCGACGCCAACCGCGGTAACCGTGAAACTCTTGGTGTCACTCAAAGGAGGCTGGCCGCTGTCCGTCACACGCACTGTCACAACGTTCGTGCTTGATTGCTCTGAAACAGGCGGTGTCCAGGTGATAACGCCGGACATCGAATTGATGGCCATCCCCGTCGGCGCGGAAACCAGGCTGAACGTGAGGAGGTTCGCTGGAATATCCGTATCCACGGCGGTGTTGGTGATTGTCATTGTCGCGCCCACCCGGACCGTTTGCGGCGCGGGAACCGTCAATACCGGGGCGCTGTTCACTTCGTTGACCACCACCGTGAAACTCTTGCTGTCGGTCAACGACGGCGTGCCGTTGTCGGCAACCTGCACGGTGAACGTATTCGTGCTCGGCCCTTGGGCTTCCGTCGGCGTCCAGCTCACGACGCCGCTGGCATTGATGGCGGCACCAACCGGGGCCTGGGTCAACTGATACGTCAGCGGTCCAGCCTCCGGATCGGTCGCCGAAACAACGACGGTCAGCGTCGTTAACTCGTTCACGGTCTTGTTTGGAATGGCGGCGAGCGTCGGCGGCTGGTTCACTTTCAGGACGGCGCCCGTGCTGGTGATTTGTGAACCATTATCGAGGACGACAGAGTAGGTCCCGGCGCTGCTCGGTTGCGCGTTGCTGATCACCAGGCTGGTGGTGGTTGCTCCGGCAATGGGATTGTCGTTAAAGAGCCATTGATAAATCAAGATGCCTGGGCCGGTGGCGGTGACGTTGAACTGGGCGGTGCCACCCAGATTGACTGTCAGATTTTGAGGTTGGCCGGTGAGGGTGGGTGGCGGCAGCGCGGTCACCGTCAAACTGCCATCGACCAGCGTCAACGCGTAGTTGTTGTCGCTGCCACCCGAGAGCGTGATCGGATAGGTGCCCGCGTTGCTGATCGCGGTGGCCGTCGTGCTGGCGACCGGCGGCACATCAATCACCGCAGCCGTATCCGCGTTGACGAAGCCGGAATAGCTGATGGTTAGCGCGGGATTCGCCTGGCCATAGCCCCGGCTTTGGTTGTCCGCTCGCGCCGTCAACGGCGCCTTGGTCACGGTCAAGGTGCCATCCACCAGCGTCAACGCGTAGTTGTCGTCGCTGCCGCCCGAAAGCGTGATCGGATAGGTGCCCGCGTTGCTCGCCGCGGTGGCCGTCGTGTTGGCGACCGGCGGCAGATCAATCGCCGCCGCTGTATCCCCGTTAACGAAGCCGGAATAGCTGATGGTGAGCGCCGAATTCGCCAGCCCGTACACCCGGCTCTGGTTGTCCGCGCTCGCGGTCAGCGAGGCTTTGTTCACCGTCAGCGTCCCGTCCACAAAACTGATCGTGTAATTGGTCGAACTCAACCCCGACGCGTGGATCGGGTAAGTCCCGGCCGGACTGCTGCTGGTCGCGGGTGTGTTGACCACCAGCGTCCCGCTCAGCGCGTTGCTGTCCTGCCCGTTGATAAAACCACTGTAGCGGACCGAGAGCGCCGGGTTGGCCTGCCCATAGACTTTGCTCCGGTCGTCGGCGGTAATCGTCAACGCCGCCGCCGTTACCGTCAGCGTCCCGTTGCTCAGCGTCAGGCTGTAATTGTCGTCGCTTCCGCCCGAAAGCGTAATCTCATAAGCTCCGATCGGGCTGTTGGTCTCCGCCAGCGTGCTCGCCACCGGCGGCACGTCCACTACCACCGCGGTCTCCCCATTGACAAAGCCGCTGTAATTGACAGTGAACACCGGGTTGGTGGTCCCATATACCCGGCTCTGGTCCTCCGCCCGGGCGATCAACTCCGCCTTGCTCACCGTCAGCGTACCGTCCACGAAAGTGAAACTGTAATTGGCCGCACTCAACGTCCCTTGGGTGATGGTGATCGGATACGGACTGCCCGCCACCGGGCTGTTGGTGTTGGCCGTCGCGCTCAACGTCGGTATGCCGCTCAATACGCTCGCATTCTCACCGGGAACAAACCCGCTGTAACTGGCCGTCAACACAGGATTGGCAGCGCCATAAACCTTGGTCTGGTTGACGGCTGCAACCGTCAATCCTTTGGCCGTGATGTTCGCCGTGGCGCTCGGCTGTGACAGTGTGTAGTTGGCCGCGTCCGCGCCGCTAATCGTCAGCCCGCTCACACTCACCGTCTTGCCATTGCCCACGGTCTTGTCCGCAAATACTCCCGATGCGCTGCCCGTGTTCAACGTCACTGTGTCGCCGCTCGTCACACCCACCAACGCCGCGCTGCCCACGTTGAGCGTCGCGCTCGTGGTCCCGTCGTAAACCTTGTTGCTCGCCGTCACACCGGTCACCGTCAATCCTTTGGCCGTGATGTTCGCCGTGATGCTCGGTTGCGTCAGCGTGTAGTTGGCTGCGTCCGCGCCGCTAATCGTCAGCCCGCTCACACTCACTGTCTTGCCATTGCCTACCGTCTTGTCCGCAAATACTCCCGACGCGCTTGCCGTGTTCAACGTCACTGTGTCGCCGCCCGCCACACCCACCAACACTGCGCTGCCCAGGTTGAGCGTCGCACTCGTGGTCCCGTCGTAAACCTTGTTGCTCGCCGTCACACCGGTCACCGTCAATCCTTTGGCCGTGATATTCGCCGTCGTGGTCGGTTGCGCCAGCGTGTAGTTGGCCGCGTCCGCGCCGCTAATCGTCAGCCCGCTCACACTCACTGTCTTGCCACTGCCCACCGCCTTGTCCGCAAATACTCCCGACGCGCTGCCCGTGTTCAACGTCACCGTGTCGCCGCTCGCCACGCCCACCAGCGCCGCGCTACCCACGTTCAGGGTCGCGCTCGCGTTCCCGTCGTAAACCTTGTTACCGGCTGTCACACCAGTCACCGTCAAGCCCTTGGCCGTGATGTTCGCCGTGGCGCTCGGTTGCGCCAGCGTGTAGTTGGCTGCGTCAGCGCCGCCGAGTGTCAGCCCGCTCACACTCACTGTCTTGCCATTGCCCACCGCCTTGTCCGCAAAAACTCCCAACGCGCTGCCCGTGTTCAACGTCACTGTGTCGCCGCCCGCCACGCCCACCAACGCCGCGCTGCTCACGTTGAGTGTCGCGCTCGTGGTCCCGTCATAAACCTTGTTGCTGGCAGTCACGCCGGTGACCGTCAAGCCTGCCGCGGTGATGTTGGCGGTGGTTGTAGCAGTGCTCGAAGCCAGCACATAGTTGCCCGCATCGGCGCCACTCAGACTCAGACCCGTGGCAGTTACCGTCTTGCCATTGCCGACATTTTTGTCGGCAAACGTCGCGGTGCCACCGGTCAGGCTGACGACATCGGCGTTAATCACGCCGGCAAGCGTACGGGTCGCAATCGTGGCGGAGATCGAGCCGTCATAAATTTTGTTGTTGGCCGTGATGCTTCCCGTCAATGGTTTTTGAGCGACCGAAATAGTCTGGCTTACAGGTGTGGCCGCGTTCCAATTGGCATTGCCGGACTGCGAAGCTTGAATGGTAACCGATCCTGCGCCCGTGATGGTGAGGGTGTTACCGGACACGGTAGCCGGCCCGGCCATTACGCTGTAACTCACGGTCAGGCCAGATGAAGCGGTCGCACCGAGCGTGATCGGCGCAACGCCATAAGTCTGATTGCCCGGCGAGCTGAATGTGATCGTCTGATTGCCCGGGTTAACCACGGTCGTGGAGCCGGTGTTAGCAGTAACCCCTGCATGCGTTACGTCGCCGGCTGTAACCGTCGCGCTCCCGGCCGTCTCGAACGTTACGCCGAACGTTTGCGTCCCGCCGCTCAACGCCGCATTAGTCGGCAAAATCGCGTTACTGTCGCTGGACGTGATCGCCACGGTGTCGTTGGTGCTGATTAAATTCCAGTTGGCGTCCACGCCATTGACCGTCACGGTGAACACCGTCCCCACTGCTTGCGCGGCTGGCGTACCTGTCTTGCCGCTGGCGCTCCCCGGCGCCGCCGTTTCTCCCGGCATCAATAACTGGAGCCTGGTGAACACGCCCGGGTTGACCGTCAGGCTTGAACTGGGAATTCCAGCCAGGGTTCCGTCGGTGGCAGTGATGATGGTCGTCTCAGCCCTCAGCAAAGTCGTCGCCAGGGTGTTCGAAGATTGACCGTTGGTAAAAGTCACGGAGGTCGTGTAGGTGGGACTCCCGCCAGGCCCGGTGTAACTGATCGTCTTCGCGCCCGAATAGCTCGTGACGATGTTGGTGAATGGATCGGTCGCGGTGAGCTTCACCAGATTGAATGGGGTTCCAGCCGTCTGATTGCTCACCGTGCCCGAGTTGGCGATGCCGTTGGTGAACGTTTGACCGGGCAAGGTCAGGAACAGGTTCGTGGCTGCTGCCGGCGCGACGGTCAGAGTGCCTGAATCAGTCGTGGCCAGCGCTCCAGAGGTAGCGCGGATCGTGGCTGTTCCCGTCAAGCGGCCCGTAAATACCGCGCTCTTGTTGCCGGGAGCCGGCGCCAGGTCTCCGTTCACCACGCCGCCTGTTTTGGTCGGCAATGACCAGGCGGTAGCGGCGACGTTGGCGATAAAATTTCCGCTGGTGTCCCGCGTGATCGCGTAGACCGTAAGCGCATTGCCCGCGGTGACGTTTTGCGCCGGGACGACCGTGCCGCTGCCGTCGGCGGCTGTCTCCACCCTCACCGCGCTGGCTGGCGCCGGATTGATCGTAAAGGAACTGCTGGGTGCACTCGTCAAACCCGCGGCCGAAGCCGTGAGGGTTTTATTGCCCGCGTTCGTGATGCTCAAAGTGCTGAAGGTCGCCGAGCCATTCGCCGCAGTGGCCAGGGTGGTAGTGCCGTTCAATGACCCACCGCCGTTCAATGTCAGTGAAACATTTGTCCCGGCGCGGGACAAATTATTGCCGAACTGGTCCTGGACCTGAACCACGACGCCGGCCATCGTTGCCCCGGCGGTCGTG
>QHPA01000047.1 GCA_003218935.1 Verrucomicrobiota bacterium | reverse complement strand
GGGCAAGGCTACGGCCAGTTCTTTGACGAAGAGAACGTAAAGAGTTCCCTGGCGCAACCGGGCTTCCTCCAGCGCGAACTGCAGCACCGGTGTCATGCCGCGCGCGGCCGCCAAAATGGACTGGCCGGGGTTCAGATTGACCCGGAAATCAGGAAGGGATTCCGGCGCAACCGCCGCCGCGACCTCGCGGCTCACCGTGATCGTTCTTAAACCCGCGCGGCGCTGAGCCACGGCGCGAAGCGCGAAGCCGATAATCAAGATGCACACAATGAAAAAAAGCGCGTTGGGCTTGGTTTTGGCCAGCGTCAATTCCACTCCGAAAAGAACCACAAACGTGACGGCCATCAGCGCTCGTTCATACCAGAGCATCTTCAGGTTCCGGTTGGACGCGCAGGAGCCGAGGTTCACCGTGATCGCGCCGACGACGCCGATCGCGTAAAGTTCCATCAGCGAAATCTGGTTTGGGGAAAATGAAACGACGAGCATCGGTAACAACGTCGCGATGAACAAGGGCAACCAGGGCACGCCATGCGAATTGAGCCGCGCAAACGGTCGCGGCATCTCGCCGTCGCGCGCCAGCAAATAAAGCAGCCCGATGAGTGCTCCCACCGCCGTGTTTACCGCGCTCAGCAGCAGCAAGCCAACAATGAGCGCGGTCATGAGGCCGAAAACTTTTCCGAAGCCCGGGCCAACTGCCATTTTGCCGTATTGCTCGGCCAAAACCGTCAACATGTCGTCCCAACGGTTAACCAGCAGTTCCTTCAGGTTGGGAGAAAGCGACAGCATCGCCCAGCCGAGCAAAGCGGTGCCCACCACCACTTCCAGCGCGACTGTGACAATGGCCTTGCGAGCGGTCCTGCCCACGAGGGGCCTTTCCAGAGAAGCGCCGGGGTCCAGCTTCATCACGCCGGTAAGATTCGCGATGGCTTCGACACCGCTTAACGCGAGAATGACGCCGACAAACGCCGTCCAGTTTTTCGCAAAGCTTTTGTGCGACGGTTCAAGGTGAGCGAGCGTCAGATGCGGCAGGCTTATTAGAATGATAGCGACGACCACTGCCACGGTGGGAAGCGCCAGCCACACCGCCACGCTGCCGGTGTGTTTCGGACCGAAGTAGTTGATGGCGCTAACGAAAAGAATCAGTCCGATCGTGGCTGCCGCGATATGCTCCTTGGGAATTTGAAAATAAGCCATCGCCGACCAGCCACTCAGCGAAGCCGTAACCGTGAGGTCGGCCACCAGCAGGAGTGAACCCATTACCGCCAGAAACCGGCTTTGCAATCGTGCTGCCGAGTAAACACCGCCGCCATCGGGAAAAAGTCTGCAAACAACGACGTAATTGTAGCCCACGAGTCCCGTGAGGGCGCAGACCGCCAAAATGATGGGAAACGACGAGTAAGCAGCGGCCAGAAACGCAGCGCCGATCACATACGCTTTGCTCGTGCCCCAGTCGCCGTAGAGCAGGGCGGCGGCCCGCTTCCAGTCCACGTTCCGCGGCCGGTGGACGCTCAAGCTATCCATGAAGGACCCCGCCTTCGAGGCGCATTCGAACAAGTCTCGACCCGCCAGCGCGCGAACCTTTCATTTTGGAAGCCGAGTTTGCGGGAAAGGTTCAACCTGCGTCAAATAGAACAGTCGTCGATTTGTCGCTGGCCCTGAAGTGGTTGCCAAAGATAAGTCTCCCAGGAATGTCGAGTGGTTTGTTTTCGAGGCGAAGGATTAAGCGCCGACTGGCGTCGGCGGGCCACGATTCAAGGGGTTTAACGCGCAAACCGGGCGAAATCCTTCTTGCAACCGAGTCTCAATTACATTACGTTGGCGCACGATGAGCAAAAAGCCGTCCTCCGTGAGGGCCGCCCCGGGTTGTGAACAGCCTTTCATCTGTCCACTCAGCAAGCTGCGGGTGGGCGCCGCCTGCCGGATCAAACAGCTTTCCGCCTCGCCCGAAATTGCCCATCGCCTCCGCGAGATGGGCTTCTGCGAAGACCAGAAGATCAAACTTCTCAGCCAGCAAACCAACCTCATCTGCCAGGTCTGCAACGTTCGTCTCGGCCTCAGCGTAGAATTGGCTGACGCCATCCTGGTGGAGCCGCTGCGCAACGAAGAGCTGGTGGCCTGAGCTATGGCCGCCGCCAGTCAACCGCTGACGGCTTTGCCGGTCGGCGCCGCCGCCACCGTCGCCGAAATCAAAGTGCCTCCCGAACACCGCAGTCGCCTGCTCGAAATGGGCCTGCTGGTGGGGACTCCTGTTGAACTGGTCCGCTTCGCGCCACTCGGCGATCCGGTGGAAATCAAGGTACGCGGCTACCACCTGACGCTGCGCAAACATGAGGCGGAGCAGATTTTGGTGAGGCCGAATTCATAGCATCCTCGCAATGAAATTGAGTGATTGTTTAGGATTCGGACTGCTAATAGGATTTGGCCTCTGGTGGCTCATCTTTCCCAAAAGTGTTGTTGGATTTTACTCCTGGTTTCACAGAGGCGGAGTCAGGATGCCAAACACGACCGGATTCAGGTTGGTTGGCGCCCTCTGGATTATTTTAATTGTCATTGTCATGCTGGCATCGTTTGGCAAACGATGATCGCGGAGCCCACGCTTTCCACGTGCCGCATGAGTCCCGCTACTAAAAAACAATCCGCCGGAAAAAAATCTTCTCCGACGCGCAACATGCTTGCCAGGCTCCATTCGTCAGCCACGGAGTGGCGGCAGATGGTAGCCCACGGCGCGAGCCGTGGGATAAACGCGCAAACATTCACGAGCCCCGTTAGGGGCGAAAGAATTACATCGCCAACAGTCTTCTTTCGCCGCGGCGCGGCTCAAACTGCATCGTCAATAATCCCACGGATCACGCCGTGGGCCACCTTCTTGCGCTGCTCCGCAGCTCGCGCAAAAGACGCATTCTAACTGACGTTCAACATTTCCCTTGGATGAATCCTGTCGCCGCATCAGCCGAAAAAAACCCCGACGGGAAAACTGCTAGTCCGGTTTACGTCGCACTGACCGGCAATCCGAATTGCGGCAAGACCACCGTGTTCAACGCGCTGACCGGCCTGCGCGCGAAAGTGGGCAATTATGCCGGCGTCACCGTCGAGCGCAAGGAAGGCCGCCTGCGCGGCACACCGCCGGAGATTGCCGTCACGCTGCTGGACCTGCCCGGAACCTACAGCCTCAGTCCGAAATCGCTTGATGAACAAATCTCCCGCGACGTTTTGTTCAACCGGCTCCACGACGTTCCCCTGCTCAGGCTCGTGGTCATCGTCGTGGACGCGTCGAATCTGGAACGAAATCTTTACTACGCGACGCAGGTCATCGAGTTGGGTTATCCCGGCATTGTTGCCTTGAACATGATGGACGTCGCGGAGGAAAACGGCCGCCGGACCGACGTGCAACAATTGTCGCGCGAACTGGGCGTTCCGGTCGTGCCACTGGTGGCCAGCCGGGGGCGGGGCGTCGAGGCGCTGCGACAGAAGATCGTTTCGCTGATCGAGCGCGCGAACAGGGTGGCTGCTCCGCGGAGTTTCTGCCAGCTACCGGAGCTTTTTTCACGCGAGGTTGCAACGATTGCGAATCTGCACGCGAAAACGTTCCCGACCTGCGCGCTGAACGCGCAGGCGGAAGCATTGCTGGTTCTGAGCGATGAAACAGCGCTGTCTTCCAGCCCGGAGCATTATCCGCAGGACATTCACCAACTGGTGACTGTGGCGCGACAGCGTCTGGAAGGAGCGGGGCTGGACTGGCGCAGCGCGGCGATTGAAGCGCGTTACGCCCGCGTGGCCGAAGTTCATCGCGAGGTCACGACCGAATTTGCGAAGTCGGAGGAAACGTTAAGCGACAAGCTCGACCGCGTCCTGACGCATCGCGTTTGGGGCGTGCTGATTTTCACAGGCATCATGACGCTGATGTTTCAGAGCATTTTCAGTTTCGCCAGAATCCCGATGGAAGCCATTCAATCCGCTGTGGATTCGTTCGGAGGCCTGGTGAGTGGAATGATCCCGCCGGGCGACCTGAACAGTCTGCTGGTTGACGGCGTGATCGCCGGTGTCGGGGCGGTGATCGTGTTCCTGCCGCAGATTCTGCTGCTTTTTCTGTTCATCGGCTTTCTCGAAGACACCGGCTATATGGCCCGGGCGGCGTTTCTCATGGATCGCTTGATGAGCAAGGTCGGATTGCACGGCAAAAGTTTCATTCCCATGTTGAGCTCCTTCGCCTGTGCGATTCCCGGCATCATGGCCACGCGCACCATTGAAACGCCCAAGGACCGGTTGGTGACGATCCTCGTCGCGCCGCTGATGAGTTGCTCGGCGCGGCTGCCGGTTTACACGCTGCTGATTGGGGCGTGCATTCCGGACCAGCGTGTGTTCGGCGTGGTCGGGCTGCCCGGCCTGACCATGCTCGCGATGTATTTGTTCGGCATCATCGTCGCGTTGCTGATGGCGTGGCTGTTCAAGAAGACCCTGCTCAAAGGAGAGACGCCGCTGCTCATCATGGAGCTGCCGCCCTACAAACGGCCGCTGCTGCGCGTGGTGCTGCGGCACATGTGGGACCGCTCGAGACTGTTTTTGCGCCGCGCGGGCACGGTGATTCTAGGCATCAATATTCTGCTTTGGGGTTTGGCGACCTATCCGCGCACAAACGTTGAATCGTTAAATCGTTCAACTGTTAAATCGCAAACACAGGGGGCCGATTCAACGATTGAACGATCTAACGGTTTGACGCAAAATGAACTCGCGGGGGAACAATTGCGCAACAGTTTTGCGGGCCGTCTCGGCCGCGCCATTGAGCCCGCCATTGCGCCGCTGGGCTTCGACTGGAAAATGGGCATCGGCATCGTGGCCTCGTTTGCCGCGCGGGAGGTTTTCGTCAGCACGATGTCCACAGTGTATAACATCGGCAGATATGACAAATCCAGGTCGAGCATCAAGAGCCTGGCCGAGACGCTCCAGCTTCAAAAGAAGCCCGACGGTTCACCCGTTTACACGCCGCTCGTCGCCGTGACCTTGATGGTCTTTTATGTCTTCGCGTTGCAGTGCGTGAGCACGGTCGCGATTGTTCGGCGTGAGACCAATTCCTGGAAATGGCCGTTCTTTCAGTGGCTTTACATGGGGGCGCTGGCGTGGGTGCTGGCGTTCGTCACCTATCACGGCGGACGGTTGCTGGGGTTCGAGTGAGCGGCAACCTTGCCGTCGGAGGACCGCGAAACACGCGAAATACGCCAAAGAAAAACCGGCGAAAGCGTGATGGGCCAGCCCGAACTGGACACCTGGCACGGCAGACGAATTTATGTTGAAAGTCAGAAACGTTTTTGACTTTGGCTCGATCACGAGCGTGCCGCAGATGTTTTTCCGATTGCGGAACTGACGAACTTGACAGAGTGGGTTATCGCGAAGGTTCGGGTTAACCCGGTCTTGTGGTTGCAGGAGGTCGCCTAGGAAAATAGGGCAGTGCTTCAGGTGGGTGCGCCGCTGCCGCGGCGCACGGCGGTGCCGCAGCACCGCCGCCACCAAACTAGGGGACTTACTCAATGCCGAAAACATTCGATTATGGCCGGAATTCCTTATACAAATCGGGGCGGACCGGTGTCTATCGAGCGAGGCTGTGTGAACGTGGAAACCGAACTGAGTTGGTGCGAGTGCCTTTACCAGGCGAAGGCTGGGGAGTTGATTCTCTACGGCCGGGCGCTGGGCCTGAGCCATAGCGAGGCGGAGGATGTCCTCCAGGAGACGTTCGTTGCGTTGCTGCACCGGGCGCAACCTCCGACCCAGCCGGAACATTACTGCGTGCGCAGCTTCCGCAACCGGGCGCTGAACTGCCGCCGCAACTTATGGCGCCGGGTGGCGCGGGAACTGGAATCACGCCGCTGGTTCGAGCGCTCCCCGGACGAAACACCTTACGAGCGGACGGCGATGCGTTGTCTGGCCGAACTGCCGGTGGAGCAACGGGAAGTCATCGTGTTGAAAATCTGGCATGAATACACTTTTGAAGAGCTGGGGGAACTACTGGAGCTTTCCCCCAACACTGTGGCGGGCCGCTACCGTTACGGCTTGCAGAAGATTAGAGCCCGTTTGAAAGGAGCGACGTATGAACGAATGGAATCCCTTGGAGAGACAGTTGCGTTCCTGGAGGCCGCGGCGCCCGTCGGCGAGGCTTAAGGCGCGCGTATTTGGGCAGTCCGTTGCCGTCGAGCGCGAGCGGCGCCTGGCTTTCGGTTGGCTGGCGCCGGCGACGGTCTGCCTGCTGCTTTTTTTGGTCACTTTCAGCCAGCGCAACGCCGAGTTAACGCGCCTGGCGTCGGCGTCTAATCAAGTCCCCATGATGGCCCTGACTCTGAGCAACCTGAGTTTTGCCGCTTATTTGCCTGGCAGCTCTGTCAACGATCGGAACGCGGTGCGCCCGGATACTTTTGAATGGACAAACCACGGCCGTTCCCCTTCAAGTATCCCCGCTTTTCCGCAATCCCGGACGAATTATCTGAAGCGATAAAAGATGAGCGCAGAGAAATTGAAGCCGACGAAGGCGCAGGGCAGGTCGGCTCCAAGCCAGACTGTTCCCAGTCCCCCCCCGGCCAGGCCGATTACGCCCCCGTTGTTCCGCAAGATTGACTGGCTCACTTTTGGCGTCACCGCGCTGCTGGTCTTCATCGGGTATTACCTGACGCTGGCCCCGGACCTGACGCTGGAAGATTCGGGCGAATTAGCCACCGGCTCCTTTTACGCCGGCGTGCCGCATCCGCCCGGCTACCCCGTTTGGACGCTGTTTACCTGGCTGTTCACCGTGCTGGCGCCGGTCTCGAACATCGCCTGGCGCGTGGCGCTGGCTTCCGCGGTGGCCGGCGCGCTGGCGTGCGGGTTGATTGCGCTGGTCGCCTCGCGCGGCAGCAGCATGATCCTCGAAGGGATCGAAGAGTTCAAAACCATTGATCGTCGGTGGGAAAACGCGTTGTGCGTGCTGGCCGGTTATGTGGCGGGAATGTTGATCGGATTTAACGGCTTCATGTGGAGTCAGGCGGTGATTGTGGAGGTTTATCCCTTCAGCCTGCTTTCGTTCGTGGGCGTGCTTGCTTGTCTGTTGCGATGGATTTATGCGCCGCACCAAATGCGTTATCTCTACTGGGCGATGTTTCTGTTCGGAGTCTGCTTCACCAATCACATGACACTGATTGTCGCGGCGATGGGCATCGAGGTCGCCATCGCGGCGGCGCAACCGAGACTGGGTCGGGATTTGTTTCTGGGCAACAGCATAATTTTCCTGACGGGCCTGATGGCGAAGGCGAACAGCATGCTCCCGGGATTTGAGAACAACAAGCCGCTCTTCGCGATTTATATCGTCATCGGCGCGGGCTCGATTGCGGCGTGGGCATGGATGGCAGTGATGACGATGAAGAAGTATGAGGATTGGGTGGCACTGGGACGTGACATGCTTATGTGCGTCGCGGTGGTTTACCTTGCGTTCCTGGTCGCGGTTGTGTCAGGCGTGATTCATGTGAGCGACTCTTCTCTGTTGTTCCTGGCGCATCTGGCGGGTTTCGGCGCGCTTGTCATCTTTTCGATCCCATCGTTGACCTCAAAGAGGGGTAGCCCCGCCGACCCGTTGGCGACGTGGCGAAACGTCGTTCTGGGTTTGACGGCCTTATACATCCTGACCTTGTTCAGCACGGCGGTCGGAAAGACGCCGTGGTTTAACAAAAGCCTCTGGCCGGATTGTGGGTGCTCGGCGCGGGGTTTTATTTTTACATGCCGCTGGCCTCCATGACCAACCCGCCCTTGAACTGGGGTTATCCGCGCACCTGGGACGGTTTTCTTCATGCGTTGACGCGCGGCCAGTATGAGCGAACCAACCCCACCAGCAGCCTGAGTCGTTTCATGGATCAAATGGGAATGCTGCTGAGCGGCGCGGTGGAGGAATTCAACCTCGCCTATTTGTTGATCGGACTGGTTCCCTTTTTCTTCTTTGTCCGGATGCAGAAACGCGAGCAGGCCTGGTTTGCAGGGCTGGTGGCCATGTATGTCTGCCTCGCCGTGCTGTTGATAATGCTCCTCAACCCGTCGACAGACCGACAAAGCACGGAGATGAGCCGGGTGTTCTTTACGGCGTCGCACGTCATGATCTCGCTCTGCGTCGGCTACGGAATGACGCTGTTCGGCGCGATGATGGCGACACAATATGCGCGGTTTCGCGACTTTGGCTGGTGCGGCGGCGCAGTGGTTGCGGCCATCGCCATCTATACGGCGGCGGTCGTCTTTCAGTCGGAGAAAGAGTCGTCGTTCAGCCGCGGAGCCAGGTTCGGTGTGGAAGCCAGTCACGATCCACTCGTGCGGGGTACTGCGCTGCTTTGTGTGGGACTTGCGGCCCTCGCCATTCTCATTTTCCTTGCCGCGCGCACGCGTCCGCCCATGGTTGCGCTGCTTTTCATTTACGCCCTCATGCCGGCAAAATCCATCCTCTCCCACTGGTCGGACAACGAACAGCGCGGCCATTTATTCGGGTATTGGTTCGGCCATGATATGTTCACGCCGCCTTTTGTCGCGCCGGACGGCAAGCTGAATTACGACGCCAGGTTGCGTGCGGAGGCCATGAAAGGGTCAAACGCAAAGCTCGTGTATCCGGAAATGACCCGCAACGCGGTGCTCTTCGGCGGCACGGACCCCGGCCGGTTTTGTCCGACGTACATGATCTTCTGCGAAAGTTTCATCCCGCCGAAATGCAAGCCGCGCGATCCGGATTTCGACCGCCGCGACGTCTATATCATTACCCAAAATGCGCTCGCCGATCAGACTTATTTGGAATACATCCGGGCGCACTACAACCGCAGCACGCAGATTGACTCGCCGTTTTTTCAGGGGATGTTTCTGTGGCTACAGGATTTGTTCCGGCCCAAAATCGAATTTAGGCGGAGCACGACGAATTACTTCGCCCGGTTGGTCGCCCCCCTTGATCGTTATTTTACTGACCTTGGCGCGCGGGTCGAGCAGCGCCGCCGGGCCGAAGGCGTTTATCCGCCCCAGGAGATTCTCACCCCTTCTCCGAGCGATCACGAGCAGTCATTCAACGAATACATGGCCGACGCCCAACGTCGCATGCAATTGAACCAGCTCAAGCCGAACGAAGACGTGCACCTGGACAAAGAGAGTGGCCGCCTGACCGTGCAAGGCCAGGTGGCGGTCATGTCCATCAACGGTCTGTTGACGAAAGTCATCTTTGACAAAAACCCGACAAACGAGTTCTACGTCGAAGAGAGTTTCCCGCTCGATTGGATGTTCCCGTATCTGGAGCCTTACGGCATCATCATGAAAATCAACCGCCAGCCGCTGCCGGAAATGACGGAAGAGATGGTGAAGCGCGACCACGAGTTCTGGAGCCAATATTCCCAGCGGCTGATCGGCAACTGGATCACCTACGACACGCCGGTGAAGGAGGTCTGCGAGTTCGCGCAGCGTGTAAATGAAGGTCGTGATTACAAAGGCTTCAGCGGCGACCGCAAATTTATCCGTGACGACCAGGCGCAGAAGTCGTTTTCCAAACTGCGCAGCTCGATCGGCGGCCTTTACACCTGGCGTTATACTTACGCTAGAACCACTGCTGAAAAGGACCGCATGTTCAAGGAAGCGGATTTCGCTTTCCGTCAGGCCTTTGCTTTTTGTCCGTTCAGCCCGGAAGCAGTTTATCGCTACACCACCTTGCTGGCCTCCGTCGGACGGCTGGAAGACGCGTTGCAAATTATCGAGACAGCTTTGAGGTTCGACCGCGATAACGTCACGCTTCAGTATTGGTCGAATAATTTCAAAGCG
>QHPA01000518.1 GCA_003218935.1 Verrucomicrobiota bacterium | reverse complement strand
GCAAACATGGCGCATTCGGTCAGAATTGCCAAATGTTCCGGCGTCATGCCCTGGAGAAACGGATGCTCGGCAACCAACCCTGGCAGTGACGACGCGGCGTTTGTCCCGGCCTGTTCGACTTCGCGCAACGTCGTATCAGTTGTTGTTTTCATGTTGCAAAATTATGACTTGTCTCGGCCGTCCGCTGCCCGTTATTTGGCAAGAATTCACCCTCGGTTGCCGCGTGTTTAACGTGTATCGTTACGCGGCCATCGAACATAGGCTGGCAATTCAGAGGGCGCTGTTTTAGAGTCGTGCGACGATGATTCCGTTCACTGATTGGTTCCCTTTGGCTCTAGTCGGGAGCACATTCACCCTGTTGGCCTGATCAAGCTGTATGGATTGAAACGAGGCATCGTTGGCGGACGAGGCAAACCGGCAATTCAGAGATTGTGCAGCACTTGACCCAGTTGTGATCGTCATTGGGGAAATCAGCGAGCCGCGACTTTGCGGGGGCGGACAGCGCCGTTTCGGCGGGCGCGGCGGCGAGGACGGCGGGCTTTGTCCATTTCCGCGATCATGCGGGCTTCCCGTGCGCTCGTATTCCACGATGTCATTCCACCACTCTTCCGCCGTCAGCTTCTTTTTCATGTCAGTGAGAATGTGCTCGGTTTACGATTTTCGCAAGGCGTTGTTCCGAAGTTTTTGGAAGTGATTCCTCTGAATCCTCTCCATCGTGTCGCGGTGAATGATGAACAAATCCTTCACCGGCCGGATTTGCAGCACCTTTTCGTAGAACGTAGCGGAACTGGCCGTGGCTTCGCCCCAGATTGTGTCGATGCCGAGTGAGTCAGCAAGCTTCGTGAGGCTAAAAAGAAGGCCTGCGCCGATGCCGTAAATCGGCTGGTTCGCGAAGGTCAGGCCGGGGCGAACGGCGAGGAAGTCGAGCACGAGATGGTGACACCAGGTCCGCCGGCAGTAGGCGAGTGCGAGAAATTTGTATCGCTTTGCCCATTCGGCGGACGCGACGAGGAGGAAGGCAATCTCTGCGCGTTTGTTGCGTCGGATCGCGGCGCGCAATTCCCCGAGGCTCGAGGCCGTCGCGCCCTCGCGTGTGTAGTAGAACCAGCGTTTGGCGGCGAGCGCGGCGAACTCGCCTGCGTCCGTCGCCGGTGTCATCTTCCGCCAAGCCCGCACGCGCCGGACTTCCGATCCGGTGGCGAACGTTAATTCGACTGGCCGGAATTCCCCTGCTGCTTCGACGTGGAAGACGATGGGCTTCATGCTTTCGCGTAAAGCTTGCTGTAAACGTGAAATAAGTCCAACGCGCCGTAGCTGTGCCCGGCGGCGCCGGCGAGCATGGCGTAGTAGGCTTTGTAAGCCTGTCCGCACATCCCCCCTTCCACTTTTCGCAAAAAATGTTCAACCACTGCCAATAAAGGTTTAGTGCGCTTCAACCGGATTGCCGATGCTTTGCGCGACGGTTGAAACGAAAGAACGTGGAATAGTTGTTATGAACATGTTGATAAAAACCTCGATACACGCCGGCGTCACGGCCCTGGCTGCCGTGTTGCTCGCATTGTCCACTCGGCAGTTGTCCGCCGCGGCAAATCAGGCCGCCGCGCCATCCCCTGGCGCGAAGCTTGTTGATCCCGACGTTACCGGCGTCGAGACGGCAGTGCTCACGCAGGCCCCGAACGTGCCGCCGCCGATCACACGAAAAAAACCCGCCAAGGTCATCGTGAACGTCGAAGTCAGAGAAGTCACGAAGCGCCTGGCCGATGGCGTCGAGTATGTGTTCTGGACATTCGGCGGCAATGTGCCGGGCAGCTTCATTCGTGTCCGCGAGGGCGACCAGGTGGAATTTCACTTGAACAATCATCAGAACAACAAGATGCCGCACAACATCGACCTGCACGCGGTCACGGGACCGGGCGGCGGCGCCGCGTCGTCGTTCACGGCGCCGGGACATTCGTCCCAGTTCTCATTCAAGGCGCTCAATCCGGGACTCTACATTTATCACTGCGCGACCGCGCCGGTGGGCATGCACGTCGGCAACGGCATGTATGGTTTGATTCTCGTCGAGCCGAAAGAAGGTCTGCCACCGGCGGACCGGGAGTATTACGTGATGCAAGGCGAGTTTTACACCACCGGCAAATACGGCGACGAAGGGTTGCAGGGGTTCGACATGAACAAGGCCACCGATGAACGACCGACCTACGTTGTCTTCAACGGCGCGGTCGGCTCGCTCGTCGGCGACAAGGCGCTTACCGCAAAAATCGGAGAGAAAATTCGTCTGTTCGTCGGCAATGGCGGACCGAACCTCGCTTGCTCGTTCCACGTCATCGGGGAAATCCTCGACACGGTTTATCCTGCCGGTCACGCGTTGTTTCGCGCGTTCAACAAGGGCGCGCTGGGCATGTTGAGAGTGGATGGTCCCCAAGATCTGCTCGTCTATTCCGGCAAAGAAGTGGACGCCGTGTATCTTGGCAAAGCGGCGGAGGCGGGTACCGACGCCGAAAAGAAAGTCGCGGCGCTGAAGGCGGAGGTTGCGCAGGAAATCAAGAGCAACCCGAAAATTGCCGGGCTGACGAAAGAAATCCAGATCGAGAAAGGCAAGGGCGTCTATATGCAAACCTGCTTCGTTTGCCACCAGCCCGAAGGCGAGGGTTTGCCCGGCCAGATTCCGCCGCTGGCCAAGTCTGACTTCCTCGCCAGTCTTGCCAAGGAAGAT
>QHPA01000046.1 GCA_003218935.1 Verrucomicrobiota bacterium | reverse complement strand
AATCCTCCAATACCCTCGGTGCCGAATCCGCCGCGGTGTCGGGCGCCCTGGTTGTGCCGGTCTTCATCATGCTTCTGAGCCATGGGATTTGACCAATCATCTCCGCCTGCGTCACGCCCATAGTTGCTGATGGCCGCGTCGAGGGGCGCAGGATTTTCCCTGGAACGTCAACCGGTCAGCCCGTTCATTCGACGGCTAAATTTCAAGATTTCGCGGCGAGTTGGCATTGACGATTGCGCGCCGGGGCGGGTGACGCAGATGGCGGCGGCGGCAATGGCGAAGCGAGTCGCCTGTTCGATGGATTTGCCGTCGGCGACCGTCGCGGCAAATGTTCCGGAAAAACAGTCGCCGGCGCCGACGGTGTCAACGGCTTTGACTTTCCGTGCCGGGAACCAGCGCGTGCCGGCTGCACTGCTCCAGCAAACGCCGAGCGCGCCACAGGTCGCCAGGACCTGCTTCACGCCGAGCGCGTGCAGACGGCGCGCCGCGGCCTCGACTTCTGATTCTCGCTTCGTTGGCAAGCCGGCCAACGCGGCCAGTTCACTCTCGTTCGGCGTCAGAAACGTCACCTGTCGAAGCAAGCTCACGGGCACAGGCTGGGCCGGAGCGGGATTGAGCAGCACGGGGACGCCGTGCCGGACCGCCAGTTCGACTGCGCGGCGAACGGTGGTGAGGGGAATTTCGAGTTGCACGACGACGCAGCGCGCGGCGCGAATTGCGGGCAGGGCCGCGTCGACATGCCTGGGCAGCAGTTCGTCATTCGATCCGCGCGCGACAGCAATGAGATTTTCGCCGCGCGCATCCACCAGAATGAGCGCCACGCCGCTCGCGCTAGTCTTACTCCGCAGAACGTAGCGCGTGTTGGAATGACGAATGACGAATGTCGAATGACGAACGAATTCCAAAGTCCGAAGGACAAAAACAAAACCGGTCGGTCAGGGAGCCATTTCGGATTTGGTCATTCGTCATTCTTTCGGATTTCGTCATTCGGGCTTCGGATTTCGTCATTCGGATTTCGGATTTCGTGGAAGCACGCTGTGCTACGCGCGGGTCACGGCTCGCGAGGACGCTCGCCCCACCGGATTCTGGTCACTTTTTGTTCGCCGGTTTTTTCTTTGACTTGCCCTCGGCCGGTTTGCGTTCCGCGATTTCGGCCTGCTTTTTCAAATCATCCAGCTCTTTGCGGAGTTCGCGGTTCTGCTTCTGCAAGTCCAGCACCTCGTCGCGCAGGTTTTTGAAATCATCCACTGGCTTTCGCCCGGCGCGCAGATCAGCCACCGCGCGCTCGGCGGCAGTTCGTTCCGGGCTTTCCTTTGCGGCGGTGACAAATTTTTCAAGCACCGCGATGGCTTTGGGATCGCCGAGAGCGCCGAGCGCGTTGATCGCGGCCAAATGAATGTTCCGTTTCTTATGGTTCAAATAACCCATCAGGAATTCGCGGACGTCGTCCTTCTTTTCCTCGTTGCGCGCCAGATAAGCCAGCGTGCGGAGTGCTTGCGCGAAGCCGCGACTGGTGAACCCGGCTTCCCGCTTCGACAGCACATCCAGCAGCGGCGCCAGGTAAGCCGGATCATCCTGCAATCGCATCGCGCCGATGGCCGCGTCGACCAGTTCGTTGCGATAGGATTCCGAGTTCAGGAACTGGAGCAGCGCCTCATGCACTTCCGGCTTCTCGTAACCGCCGATGCCCCGGATGGCTTCGCTCAGGATGTCCGGGTTTTTCTCCCCTTCCAGGGTCTGGCGCGCCGCGGCGTAAGCCGTGTCGCGATAAAAGCCGCCGACGTCGTCCACGACCTGCCGGCGGACGCGCGCGTCCGATTGCCGGGTCGAAGCCAGGAGCGCCTCCAGCGCTTCGTCGGTGTGAATCGAGCGCAGCGCCCGCGAGGCTTCGACGCGCACGCCGTAAAACGGGTCCTGGTTCAGCCGCTCTTTGAGTCGAGCGACTGTTTCCTTGTCCTTCTTCGCGCTCAGTTGTTCGACGGCCAACAATCGCCCGACCGCGTCGTTCGCGTCAGACAGTTGGGCGTGAAGCATGGCATTCGGCGGGTTGAACGTGATCCTGGCCAGCAACGTGTAATCGGGATCGAGACGGACTGTTTCCGGCGCGGATTCAAGCGGGAAATAAAAATCCTCTTCTTTTTCCTTCACCTGAACCGGGCGGTCGGTCGTGCCGAATTTGCCTTTGAAACGAACCGTGAGCGGAAAGTTGAACAGCGAAACGTTGTCGCCGAGTTTCTGCGCTTGTCGGATGGAGACCTTCGCGAGCCGGGTCTTTTCCTCCCAATTGTAGTTCACCTCCAGTTCCGGGTGGTGCGCGTGATAGACCCACTGGTCGAAGAACTGGTCATGAGAGCGTCCCGAAAGCTCCTCGATGACGGCGCGCAAATCCTCGGTCACCACATTGCCGTATCGGTGTCGCTCCAGGTACGTCCTGATGCAACGCCGGTAAAGTTCCTCGCCCAGTTGCGAGCGGAGCATGTGCAGCACCCAGCCGCCCTTCGGATAGGCGAGGTAACCGAACATTTCACCGGGCGAATCGTAAGTCCGGCGGACAATCGCGTTGGTGTCATTCGTCATGCCCGTGATCTGCCGGGCGCGCTGATAAAGTTCGTACAGCATCGCGTCGCGCCCGTTTTTGTGGCCGTGATAGAGCGACTCGTAGTACGTGGCGAAACCTTCGTTGAGCCAGATGTCGCTCCAATCCTTGCACGTGACGAGGTCGCCGAACCATTGGTGCGCCATCTCGTGCGAAACCAGGCCTTCGCTGTCGCGAATGTTCTCCGTTGCGTCGGTAAAAAGCGTGTTGTCGGTCAGCGTCGTGCAACTGGTGTTCTCCATGCCGCCGGCCACAAAATCATTCACGCAAACCTGATCATACTTCGGCCAGGGATACGGCACGCCGATTTCCTGCTCGAAAAACGCCATGATGTCTTTCGTGTCGCGGAACGAGCTGGCCGCTTCGTTGATTTCCGAAGGGGGCGTGTAAAATGCCAGCGGGATGTTGTTGTGTTTGTCCTCGATTTTTTTGAAAAAGCCGGCCACGAGCGTGATCAGGTAGTTGGCATGGGGTTTGTCCTGCGACCTGTGAACCGACACCAGCCCCGTCACAGGGTCCTTCTCCTCTGAAACCAGCCTTCCGTTCGACAGCACCGTCATTCCTTCGGACACGCGGCAGGTGATTTCCGAAGTGAACTTTTCGTTCGGCGAATCAAAGCACGGATACCAGTGCCGCGCCTCGATCTCTTCACCTTGAGTGAACAGGTGCGTGTCGCCTTCCTGGTAGCCCATCTCCGGAGTGCGAAAGTAAAGCCCCTGTTTCGGCTCCGCGTGGTAGGCGATGGTCACCTCCGCTTCCTTGTCCGGTGGAATCGGCTCGGCGAAAGTGACGATCACTTTTTCATCGGTCACTTGATAGGTTTGGATTTTTTCCGTGGCGGTGACGGAATGGACCTCCAGGTCCACGGCATCGAGTTTCAATTCCTCGACCGGTCTGGCGATGGGTTTGAATCGAATGATCGCCTTGCCCTCGACGGTGCGCAGTTTGAAGTCCGGCGTGACATCCAGCGCCAGGTGCAGAGCGTCAACCTCGCGGTCGGGCGCGTATTTCCGGTGCGCGGACGAGTCGATCGGCGCCAGAAAGGTGGCGGCCTTGAGGCACTCGATGGCGGTCCCTTCCGTCTCGGCGCGGGTGAGGAACGCAAACCAACAAACAGCGTCAACAACGATGACCAGGCGAATAATTTTATTCATAGCTGGATGGAAGTGCCAGTTGGGTTACCACGAAGCCGGCGGCCAAGCAAAGTCATTTCCCTTCCGACGAGATCTCACGCCAAATTCACCGGATCAACGTCCACCGTGAGCGACACATCCTCCGGCAAGGTCAGAGTCTCCCGCAGGTTCGCCAGCGACCGGCTGAGTTTGCTCATCTGCCGCGTGCGCAGCATGATTTGATAGCGGTAATAAGTTTCCGCGCGCAGCAACGGCGCGGGCGCGGGACCGGCGATGATCAGATCGGGAAGCGCGTGGAAAGCCGGCAGTTGGGAAAGTGGGAAAGTAGGAAAGTGAGCAGACATGGCGCCGGACTTGACCGGTTCAGCGCTCTCACTTTCCCGCTTTCCCACTTTCTGACTTCCCCGCCCGGCCAGCTTCTCAATCTCCTTTCGGACGTGATCTGCCGAAAGCCGGACTTTCTCCTCGTTGCGGCCTTTCAACGTCAGCAGCGCAGCGCGCGAGATGGGCGGGTATTTGAGTTGTTCGCGAAATTCAATCTCCTGTTCGTAAAACCCGGCGAAGTCGTGCCGGCGTGCGTATTGAATCGCCGGATGAAACGGCGTGAACGCCTGCACGACCACTTCGCCTTCCACCTCGCCGCGGCCCGCGCGACCGGAGACTTGTGTCAGCAGTTGAAACGTCCGTTCGCCGGCGCGAAAATCCGGCTGATGCAGGCTCAGGTCGGCGTAAATGATGCCAACCAGTGTGACGTTTGGGAAATGGAGACCCTTCGCGATCATCTGGGTGCCGACGAGGATGTCAATCTTGCCCGTGCGAAAGTCGCCCAGGATGCGCCGGTAATCGTCCTTGCGTTTGAGCGCGTCGGAATCCATGCGCCGCACGCGCGCGCGCGGAAACAACTTCGTCAGCGTGTCTTCGACCTTTTCCGTGCCGAGTCCGGCGTAACGAATCGCCGGGTTGCGGCATTTCCCGTTAGGACAAAGGGTCGGCGCCGGCGCTTCGTAAGCGCAAATGTGGCAGAGAAGCCTTTGCCTGGACCGGTGGTAGGTCAGCGCCACGCTGCAATTGGCGCACTCGGCCACGAAGCCGCACTTTGGGCACTGCAACGACGTCGCGTAGCCGCGGCGATTCAGAAACAACATCACCTGTTCGCGGCGCTCCAGCCGCAGGGTGATTTCCTCCTTGAGCTTCTGCGAAAAAATGGGCGTGCCCTTCTCCTTGCGCGCTTCCTGCCGCATGTCAATGACGCGCACGAGCGGCATTTTCCTGTCGTCGGCGCGATGCGGCAGTTGGAGCAGCGCGTATTTCCCCTTCTGCGCGTTGTGGAAGCTCTCCAGCGAAGGCGTGGCTGAGCCGAGCACGACCGCCGCGCCTTCCATCTGGCCGCGCACCACCGCGACATCACGCGCGTGGTAACGCGGCGCTTCCTCCTGTTTGTAGGAGTATTCGTGTTCCTCGTCCACGACGATCAGGCCGAGCGGGTCCACCGGCGCGAAGATCGCCGAACGCGCGCCGATGACAATACGCGCGCGTCCCTGACGAATCTTGTGCCATTCATCGTGGCGTTCGCCCGCGGACAAATGGCTGTGCAACACCGCGACGAGCGTCTGCAACGGCCCGGAACAGAAGCGCGCCTTGAACCGCTCGACGGTCTGGGGCGTCAGCGAAATTTCCGGCACGAGCACGATGGCGCCTCTGCCCTGTTGCAGCGAGCGGGCAATCGCCTGCAAATAAATTTCCGTCTTCCCGCTGCCCGTGACGCCGTGGAGCAGGAAGACGGCAGGTGGGCCGGTGGGCAAGCAGGCAGGTGAGGACGACGCGTCGCATACCTGTTCTCCCGCTTTCCCACTTTCCCGCTTTCCCGCTTTCTCCGGCTGCGCATCGATGGATTCGATGATTTTTTGCAGCGCCGCGGTCTGTTCTGCGTTCAGCGGCAATGACTGCGTCGGCAGGATGTGCTCCCGGGCGTAAGGATCGCGTTCGGAAATTTGCGGACCAATGCTGACCAATCCCTTGTCTTCGAGCTTCCGCACTGTTTCCGCAGTGGTGTCGGCCAGGTCGAGCAGCTCCTGCAATGGCATCTCCCGCCATTCCTCAATGATGTTCCACACCTCCTGTTGACGCTTGGTGAGCCTGGGCAGGTCCCCGGCGAGCGGCAGAGCGCGCGCGAACAACCGCTCGCGCCAGCTCGCTTCCTCCTTGCGCACGGCTTCGGGCAGGACGCTTTTCAGCGCGGTTTCAACCGGGCAGCAGTAATAATCGGCGATCCAGCGCGCGAGTTTCAAAATGGTCGGCGTGACGAGTGACTGCGCGCCGACCACTTTCAAAATCACCCGTAAATTCGTGTGCGGCGATTCTTCGACCAGCGCGGTCACGCAGCCCATCACCTGGCGCGGCCCGAAGGGAACTTTGACGCGCGTGCCCACTTCGACCTGTGCCCTCAGCTCCGGCGGGATCAGGTAATCGAATTCTTTTCGGAGCGCGATCTCCAATGTGACACGGGCGATCATTTTGAAGGCGGATGTTCAAGGTTCAAGGTTCAAGGTTCAAGGTTCAAAGTTCAAAGTTCGGAACCAATGTTCGATATTCACTTGAATCCTCGACTCTCCGCGGCTCTCTGGCTACAAGTGCGGCGTGCAACGTCGCTGGCCCTGGCTGGCTCTTGTCTTCCTGATTCCCGCGGGGATCATCGTCGGTTGGCGCTACTATCATTGGCGGGACCACCGTTTCGACGCGGTCATTCTGGCGGCGGCGCGCCGTTACGGCGTTGAGCCGGCGCTGGTCAAAGCGGTTGTCTGGCGGGAGAGTTGGTTCAACCCGGACGCGCGCGGATCGAGCCAGGAATTCGGCTTGATGCAAATCCGCCCCGCCGCCGCGCAGGAATGGGCCCAGGCGCAGAAACTGAAAACGTTTTCGCCGCAACAACTGCTCGACCCCGGCACGAACACGCTCGCCGGCGCGTGGTATCTCGCCAAATTACTGAAGCGCCATCAGCAGACCGACAATCCGTTGCCGTACGCGCTCGCCGACTACAACGCCGGTCGCACTCGCGCGTTAAAGTGGGACAAAGGCGCGGCCGCGACGAACAGCGCGGCGTTCCTTGAACGGATTGATTTTCCCGCCACGCGCAAATACGTTCGGACGGTCCTCCGCCGTTACGAACATTACCGCCCGGTTTTTCCCGAAGAGAATCGGTGATGAAAGTTGAAGCAAATGCCCGCGCTTCACGCATTCAATCCTGCGTAATGGCCATCATCGTTTGCTCAAGCTTTTGCCGCAGCGTTTCGCGATCCGCCTCGCTCGCGTCGCGCGGCACGCGCAAAACCTCCCCCGTGCGGACGCTGCATCGGGCAAACGGCAGCGGCACTTGAAAGCGGTCCCAGCTTTTCGACCGGATTTTCCAGTTCAAGTGATAGGACACTGGCACGATCGGCAGGCCGGTCAACTGGGCGATGGAAATCACGCCTTCCTGCACCAGGTAACGCGGACCGCGCGGGCCGTCCGGAGTGATCGCCAGGTCGTAGCCGCGTTCTCCCCAGGAAGCCAGCTCGCGCAAGGCCCGTGGTCCGCGACGGCTCGACGAACCGCGTACCGGCTCTACCCCGAAGTGCTTGAGGACCCGCGCCAGCAATCCGCCGTCCCGGCTGGCGCTGACCATCGCGGCCATTCGCCGGTCCAGCGCGAACCTCCCCACGTATCGGCGATACAGCATCAACGAAAGCGCCAGGCGGTTGTGCCAGACGGAAAAAATGATTCGCTCCTTCGGCGCGCCCTGGAACAGACCGGAGACGTCGTTCATCTCAAACCGAACGGTGGCGGCCACGCAACGGATGACACCGTAAACCAGCGCCGCGGCCAGCCGTTGATGCCACCTGGCTTCGTGCGGCACGACGACGCCGTTCGGTCCGGACGTTTCAGATGTTCCCCTTTGCGGAGCCTGGAGGTTGGTTTTCACGCTCTCTTTTTCAAACTGGCGCGCACCAGGTCTTCGACCGTTGCCTTGGGGCCGAGTGCGCTCAAGGCGGCGCGCACGGTGTCGTGGGCTTCGATTTGTTTGAATCCGAGCGCGACCAGGGCCAGCGCGGCGTCATTCACCTTCTGATCTTCCGGCGACAACGCCCGCTGCTCGCTGATCGCCTCCCAGGCGCCGGCCGCGCCGATCCTGTCCTTCAACTCCACGACGATGCGTTCGGCGGTTTTTTTGCCGACCCCGGAGATTTGCGAAAGCGCCTGGACGTCGCCATTGGCCACCGCGCCGCGAAAGGCCCTCGCATTCATGCCGCTCAAAATGTTCAACGCGATTTTCGGGCCGATGCCGCTGACCGTGTTGATGAGCAAGCGGAACAGCTCGCGTTCGGCCGTCGTCATGAAGCCGTAGAGAACGTGGGCGTCCTCGCGCACGGCGAGGTGCGTGAGCAGTTTCACTTCCTGGCCGGGCGACGGCAGCTTGTCGTAGGACGAAAGCGGGATGAGCGCTTCGTAGCCGACGCCGTTGACGTCCACCGTCACCTGCGTCGGCAACGCGTCAACCAGTTTTCCGTGCAGGAAAGTGATCATGGGCTGAAACTCGGCATCGCAATCCACGGCATCCGGCCGGATGCCTGTCCGATAAACCGGAAAACAAAGAGAGATGAATCATTGACCGGTGTCTGGTTTGGTCGTGTCCGCAGCGCCCGTCCGCAACCATCCAGACCAGGACGACCCAAAAAAGAATCTTATCAAGCATAGTTCCAAATCGCGGCAGGGACCCGTCGCGCGCGTCACTGATTTTAATTCGGGAGGGACGGCCTGCTGCCTCCCCCCGCTGGTCGGGGACGCCGACACGGCGTCCCGCCCACGTCAAATCCTCTTCGGCATGCTCAAGGCGTAACGTCCGTTTTCTTGCGCGTGCGTGAGCGCCAGCGCCAGCGCGTCGGCCGCGTCGGGGGCGGGCGGCTCGGCCAGACTCAACAATCGCTGCACCATTTTGGCGACCGCCATTTTTTGCGCCGCGCCGTAGCCGACGATGGCCTGCTTCACTTTGCGCGGCGCGATTTCGTAAATATCCAGCCCTGCCTCCGCCGCCGCCACGAGCGCGGCGCCGCGCGCCTCGCCCATCACCAGCGCCGTCTGCAGATTCTGCGCGTAGAACAATCCTTCCACCACGCAGGCGGTGGGCCGATGCTCCTTCACGACCGCGCGCAACGCCTCGGCGATGCGCACGAGGCAACGCGAATGTCCCCAGCCGGCCGGACAGGCAATCGTGCCGTGCGCCAGAGTGAGTGGATTCGGCTTCGCCACGCGAATCACGCCGTAGCCCGTTCCGCGCAGCGAAGGGTCAACCCCGAGAATCACCTGATGATTCGCCGGCGCGCGCAGGGTGGCGGCGAAGACCGGCGAGGCGCCGCGCCGTCCGACGCCGACGCGGCTTTTCATTTGCTCAAACTGCTGCGGCGTGATGCCCACGCCGCCAGAGTGCCAAAGCAAAATCAGGAAGTCGAGAAGCGATGAGCGCCGGTTGCACGGAAGTTTCAGCGGCGCGAAGCGTTGTCGCCGCAACCTTCAGGTTGCATGCGCGCTACTGGGCTGGCGCCGGATGCCAATCACTCACAGACCGCGGATCGATTTTCTGCAAGGCTTCGTAGGCCGACTTGCGCACTCCTTCATCAGGGTCCCGAAGGGAAGTCTTCAAAGAGGCGATGGCTTCCGGGACAGGTGTCGCGATCTTTCCGAGTCCCCCGGGCGCCTTGTGCTCTGACTATGAACTTCTCATCTTTCAGGGCTTGGATAAATAAACCAGATGAGGGCGATTGATGCCGGAACCACGTCCAGCGAGCGCGTTTTCTTTGTGAATAACCTGTGAATAACTTGTGAGATTACCGTTTGCAAACCAGAGAACCTTCTGTAAAAGACAGAATAAATACAGGACAACCAGAAGGATGAATCTGCTTCCTGCAATACAGTTCGGCCTGGATCGCTTGGGGCGCTCCTGACTGCTGGTAGTGCTTTGGAGGATGGAAAATAAACAACAAAACAAAGGAGACCTATGAAAGTAATTCGTTTAGTGGCCGCACTCTGCGTTACGCTGTGCGCTGCAACTCGAGCCAACGTCATCGTTGACATTTATCAAGACCAATACATGGACCCGATACAGTCCGGCTATCAGTTCCCCAAGGGCACCTTCAACGAACTGGCAGGCTCGTTTGAAGTGCAAACCCCAAGTTGGACTCCAGCTCCGCTGAATTTCAATGTGGAAACTCACGACTGGCATCCCTTCGGCCTGACGTGGTACATGGCCGATATGCATGGGACGTTCCAGGTCGAAACGCCAGGAACAAGTCACTTCGACTTCAATCGAGTTGGCAGTTTGTCTTTTGGTGAATGGACGATTGACGGAGAAGTCATCTATCGTGGTGACGCTTTTGAAAGCCAACACCACGATGGCAACGTCACGCTGGGCGTCGGTCAACACACCTTCGACATCAAATATCGTCCCGGGATGAGGGACCAGCAGTACGGGCCTAATCCGTGGGACTACGGTGTCATTCCCTACGACTACGACGGGTTTGCCCTCATCGACAACGACAACACCTGGGCGCCTGCTGTCAGCGTGCCCGAAAGCGGAGCCTGGTGCTGGCTGGCGGTGCCGCTGGTGTTGCTGGCTCGTCGGCTAATGAGAAAGACGGCAGCCTACTGATCGGTCGCACGAGCCGGTTCTTGGAGATTATCCCCTCCTCGACTCCCGCCCTTCGCGGGCTAAATTGTCTGCGTGTCAGTGCTGGCGTTTCAGTTTCATCACGGTAGAATCTATTTTCCAAAACTCGCGGTGTGGCTCGACCCGCGCGAGCCACAGAACGGCGTGGAACGCGTCTTCGTCAGTCACGCCCACAGCGATCATATCGGCGAGCATCGCGAAGTCATTTTGAGCGCGCCCACCGCCGCGTTCGTGCAGGCGCGGCTCGGTGGGGCGCGGCAGGAACACGTTTTGCCGCTCGGCGAACCGGCGGCCTTTGAGACCCAGGGCATTCGCTGGCAAATCACGCTGCTGCCCGCCGGCCACATTTTCGGCAGCGCGATGAGTTGGCTTGAAGCGGAGGGCGAATCGGTGCTTTACACCGGCGAT
>QHPA01000522.1:1839-8880 GCA_003218935.1 Verrucomicrobiota bacterium | reverse complement strand
TGTCGATGTCGGCCAGTTGTTTGAACTGGTGATACATGCTCGGCAGTTTCTTTTTGATGTGTTCCGCCGCCTTGGGAATTTTTCCCTTGATCCAGGAAATATCGAGGAACACACCGCCGTGCGGGCTGCCGCGGCCCGCTTTGATTTCCCGCACGATGCAGCGGGCGACGTGGTCGCGCGTGAGAAGTTCGGGCGGGCGACGCGCTTCCTTGTCGCCCTGGCAATAGCGCCACCCTTCCTCCGGGTTGTCGGCGGTCTGGTTCTTGTAAAGCTCCGGAATGTCGTCGAACATGAACCGCCGACCGTCCTTGTTCTGCAGAACGCCGCCTTCACCGCGCACGCCTTCGGTGACGAGAATTCCCTGAACACTCGGCGGCCAGACCATGCCGGTGGGATGAAACTGCACGAACTCCATGTCCATCAGCTCGGCGCCGGCGTGGTAGGCGAGCGCCTGGCCGTCGCCGGTGTATTCCCAACTGTTGCTGGTGATCTTGTAGGCGCGCCCGATGCCGCCGGTGGCGAGCACGAAAGCTTTGGCCTTGAACAGACGGAACCGACCGCGCTCACGATCGTAACCGAACGCGCCCTCCACGCGGTCGCCATCTTTCAACAAGGTGATCACGGTGCATTCCATGTGGACATCAATGCCGCGGTGCACGCCGTGGTCCTGCAACGTGCGGATCATTTCCAGGCCGGTGCGGTCGCCGACGTGCGCCAGACGCGGATATTTGTGGCCGCCGAAATTGCGCTGAAGAATTCGCCCCTCCGTGGTGCGGTCAAAGAGCGCGCCCCACGCTTCCAATTCGCGGACACGGTCGGGCGCTTCCTTTGCGTGCAGCTCGGCCATGCGCCAGTTGTTCAGGTATTGCCCGCCGCGCATCGTATCGGCGAAATGGACCTTCCAGTTGTCCCGTTCGTCCACGTTTGCCAGGGCCGCCGCGACGCCGCCTTCGGCCATCACGGTGTGCGCCTTGCCCAGAAGCGACTTGCAGACAATGCCCACCGATATCCCCGCCGCCGAGGCTTCGATCGCCGCGCGCAGTCCCGCGCCGCCGGCCCCAATGACTAGGACATCGTGCTCAAAGGTTTGGTATTCAGGCATGCAGTATTAATTATCGGAAAGGATTCTAACCACAGATACACACGGATAAACACGGATGAGAATGGGAGTTTGGCTCACGCGCGAATTAACTTGTAATTTCCTGGAATGGAGCGCGAGGCGATTCGAACTTGCGCGCCGCGATCACCTCGGTATCTGTGTTCATCCGTGTCCATCCGTGGTTACTTCTCTATCATATCGGTTTAAAAAATTCGCACGTCATGCCAGCCGCCCATCGAACAAAGCCGCACGTAGAGGTCGGAGAACGCCACCCAGAAGAGACTCAGCCACGCCCAAAGCATATGGCGGCGATTGAAACAGCTCACGCAGCGGTAGGTCTTCTGGCAAAGCGGCGCTCCGGAGAGCCGGTCTATGCCGCCGCCAACCAGATGGCGAAGCGAGTGACAACCAAAAGTGTAGCCGCCGAGCAGAATCACGTTCACCGCCAGCACCACAGTTCCGAAATGGATGCCGAAGGTGGCTTTGCCCGTCGCCGCGTCGGTAAACCACATCGCTTTCCAGACATCGTGGCCGAGGAAAACCAGAAAGAGCAGCGCCACATACAGGAAGTATCGGTGAATGTTTTGCATGATGAGCGGAAAGGAAGCCTCGCCGCGATACGCGTTGCGCGGCTCGCTCACGGTGCAGGAAGGCGGGTCGGCCCAGAACGCTTTGTAGTAAGCGCCGCGATAGTAGTAACAGGTCAGCCGGAACCCGCCCGGCGCCCAGAGAATGAAGAGCGCCGGCGAAAACGGCAGCCACGCCGGCCACCAGCCCGGCTTCGCTCCGAACCAACTGTGCGTGGCATCTCCAAAAAGTTCCGGCGAGTAGAACGGCGACAGGTAAGGCCCCCAACGATAGTGCGCGCCCTGGAACGCCGCCCAGGTCGAGTAAACGATGAAAGCCGACAGTGCCAGGAAAACCAGCGACGGTTGGACCCACCACGCGTCCGGTCGCGTGGTCTGACCGAACCCGCGCCGGTTTATGGAAGCGTCTGCGTAGGCCATGGCACGAACTCCAACCCGCCTTGCACGCCTAAGGCTGGCCTAGTGATACTTGCTGGCGCGCGACGAATCAAGGACGGATTAAGACGCTCGATTGAGGAGGTTGTAGCCGCAACCTTTAGGTTGCGCGGTGGGGAGTCGAGGCTTGAAGGGCGCAAGCTGAAGCTTGCGGCTACTTGAGATTCTTTGGGTTCAGCGGCTTGAGATCCTTCGGCACGAACACACCGTCTTTGCGGATCAATTCGCCGTCGAACCACACCTCACCGCCGCCCCATTCCTGGCGTTGAATCAACACCATGTCCCAATGCACCGCCGAGCGGTTGCCGTTGTCGCACACTTCATACGCTGAACCCGAGCGAAAATTCGCCGATGTAACGCGCGCCGGCGTCGGTATCGAGAATTTCGTTCAGCCGCTTCGTGTTGCTCGAAGTGGCTTTGATGATCCTGCCGTCCTTGAATTCGAGCCGGATGTTTTCAAATCGAACGCCCGAATAAATCGTCGGCGTGTTGAACTGAATCACGCCGTTCACCGAGTTTTTGACCGGGCAGGAAAAGACCTCGCCGTCGGGGATGTTGCGCAGGCCGACGCACGGCTGCGCGCCGATGCCTTTGATGCTGAACGTCAGGTCGGTGCCCGGGGCTTTGAGGTGGACACGGTCGGCCTTCAGCATCCGCTTTTGCAACGGGAGCATCGCCCTGGCCATCTTGCGATAGTCCATCGTGCAGACTTCGAAGTAAAAATCCTCGAACGCCTCGGTGCTCATGTTGGCGGCCTGCGCCATGCTCGGTGTCGGCCAGCGCAGGACGCACCAGCGCGTTTTGTTCACGCGATAATTCAGCACAGGCCGGAGCACCTTTGAATAAAGCGCCATGAGACCGCTGGGCACATCGGACGTTTCGCTGGCGTTGTGACTGCCGCGGATGGCGACGTAGGCCTGCACTTTTTTCATGCGGAACATCTCGATGTCGCGGACGAGTCCGGCGTGCTTGTGATTTGTTCCGCGTAAAATCTCGCGGCTGACCCGCGTGTGCCGCATCTCGACCAGCGGGGTGGCGCCGATGGCGCGCGCTGCTCGGATCAGTTCCACCGAAAATTCATCCGGCACATCAATCAGATCGAGCAACACGCGGTCGCCTCTTTTCATGGCGGTGGAATATTCAGTCAAAAGCCTGGCCAGTTTCTTGAGACGGGGATCGGTCACGCCGCCCGAATCAGTGCCGCCGAAAATTCGTCTGGCACATCCATCAGGTCGAGCAACACGCGGTCGCCCTCCTTCAACGCCGTGGAATATCCGGTCAAAAGCCCGGCCAGTTTCTTGAAACGCGGATCGGTCATGGCTGAATTGTTCGTAGCCAGTGGTCCGTTGTCAGTAGAAAAACGATTTGGCCCGTTGTCCGTGGCGGATCGCGAGTTGAATAACCCGACTTCGCGCGCCAGGCTAACCGACCGGAGAGGACGGACTACTGACCGCGTTCCAGCTTTGCGACCTCCTTCTTGAGCAATCGTCCGACGCGGTGTTTGGCGAGGTAAACCCGCCCCACGCCGAAGCCGAGTGTCCGGGCCACTTTCTGGGCGGGCCATCGTTCGAGACAATAGAGATCGAAAATCTGGAATTGTTCGGGATCGACCCGGCGTTTGATCCGCTCCAACGCAGCGGACAAAAGATTTTTCTCCCATTCTTCGTTCCAGATCGCTTCGAGATCGAGTCGCGTTCCCGCCTCTTCAACTGATTGATGATCCGCCAGCCCGTCAAATTAAGCATCCAAGTTTTGAACGAGCAAACGGCGGGGTCATATTTGAAGCCTTCGATTTTCCGGGCCACCGAGATGACCGTCTCCTGCACGATGTCCTGCGCTTCGGCGTCGGACAGCCCTGATTTGCGCGCGATGCCGTAAATCAACCTCCAGTACGTGTTGAAGAAATCCTGCCAACTTTCCCGATCTTCCCAGTCCTTCAGTCGGCTCAACAAACTCTCGCGCGTGGGAATTAAGTCCTCCCTCTCCGGTGGGGCGCCCCGTCCTCCGTAGCAGTACTGCGGAGGGTGGAGACTCCCGTCGAGCCCTGACTTGTCGGATTCTTTGGCCATCGTCGTCGTGCCCACATTAGTATAAACAAACCCGCCGCCGATTTCTTTCAAAAATAGCCACTGAATTGTCGGCAGGAGCCAATCCGTGTGAGTCGCCACGATCGGCATTTTCAGGCTTCTGGTCTCTCCACAACTTCTCAACCAGCTTAGCGGCCAGCGAAATCGGAATGCCCGAACCACCGACCACAAACAACGCGCCACTGGCGACTGACAATCTGAAAGATTTTTGAAAGAACCGCCCCTTTCAATTTGTGTACATGAACAGAGGCCAGAACTCGAGTGATGAGCCTTCCGGAAAAACAAACAACGAACAAATCCATGAAAACCATTAAAATCCATTCTTTCAAATTGAAGGACGGGAGGCTTGGCGCAGTTGTGTGCGTTGGCCTCGCGGCCACGTTCCTGTCGGCAGCGATCAAGGCTGACGTCGTAACCGACTGGAACGAAACAACACTGGCGACCCAGGCGGCGGTCCCGGGCTCCGTACGCACGCCACCCGCCGCGCGCGCCCTCGCGATGGTTCACGTCGCAATCTTTGATTCGGTCAACGCGATTGATCGAAAATACACTCCCTACGCGGTAGGTCCTTTGGCCGATCGGGCGCTTTCGCTAATTCCGAACGGCGCTTCGAAGACCAAGGGCATCTCGGTTGGCGAATCGGTGGCCGCTTTGATTCTTGCCTTACGCAGCGCCGACGGGTCAGCCGTCACTCTCCCTTACACATTGGCGCCCGGGCCGGGTGTTTACCAGCCAGACCCCGCCGCGCTATTTGTCGCCTGGGGCAATGTCACCCCGTTTGCATTGAAAAGCGGCTCGCAATTTCGGGCCAAAGGTCCCCCCGCGTTGTGCACCGACGAATACGCCGCTGATTACAACGAGGTGAAAGGCGTTGGCGCTCTCAGCAGCGCCACGCGGACAGCTGATCAAACGGAAGCAGCACTCTTCTGGACGGCAGAAAATGCCCAGATTACCTGGAACAACATTGCCCGCGTCTCTGCCGTCGCCCATCACAACAGTCTGTCCGAGAATGCCCGCTTGTTCGCCCTGCTCAATATGGCCATTGAGGACACGTCAATCACCGTGATGGACACCAAATACACTTACAATTTCTGGCGACCGCGCGAAGCCATTCACGCCGGTGACACCGATGGCAATGATGACACAATTGCTGATCCAGCCTGGACGCCGCTGAACTATATTGGGGTTCATCCCGACTATACTTCCCAGCACTCAGCTGTTGGCGGCGCGGCGGCTCAAGTGTTGGCCCGGTTCTTCAAGACGGATGATTTCGGCTTCACCATTACGACCATCGGGGCACCGGGTGGTGTGTTTCGTTCGTATGACAGTTTTTCGGAAGCGGCCGAGGAAAATATGAATTCACGCGTCTGGCTTGGCGTGCACTTCCGCACGGCTTGCCGGGACGGATTGAAGCAAGGCAAGCATGTGGCCAATTATGTGGTTCATCACTTTCTCAAGCCGATCAGGAAGCACCATCACCACGGAGAAGATGAGGATTGTGACGGAGAGGATCGGGACTAAAGCAGCGGCCCTCTGCGCACCCTTTCTCACGGTGCGCAGAGGCTCTCGCCGGAGGTCTGTGCCGCGAAAAACGAAAGCAGAATGAAGATGAAAACTAAAGCCAACTTTCGTGAAACCTTCTATGAGCCGAGAATGCGGACGGCCTCTCACAGTTCACCTCAGGGCTTTACTCTGATTGAACTGCTCGTCGTCATCGCCATCATCGCTATTTTGGCCGGCCTGATGCTCCCGGCGTTGAGCCGGGCGAAGGAGTCAGCGCAAATGTTGAAATGCTTGAACAACCTGCATCAAATCGGCCTGGGTTTACGCATGTATGCCGACGATAACAAGGATACGCTGCCGCCGCGGGACAACCAGCAATTTCCGCCTATACCCTCTTTTTGGGTAGCATACGCTCCGGCTTTAGGGGGCAAGGATCCGCAACCACGCTTTTCTCCCGGTAACGTTTGGGCAGTGCCTAAAGCCGCAGATCGCCATCTTTTTCGCTACCTGCCCACGTTTGAATCTTTTCGGTGTCCAGCGGATCAAGGTCAAAAATTTCCGGAAGGTTCCGGATATAACGGCCCATTCAAACCGAGCAATTACGAAGCCATCGGGTGCAGTTACCGCTTCAATGCATATCTTTGGGATAACAACACTCGTCAAATCCCGGCGGATGCCGACTTCAATCTGGCAGGTAAGAAAGAAAGTTGGGCGCCGGCTCCATCGCTGTTCATCATGGTGCACGAGCCGCCCGCATTCGTTTATGGCGATGGCGTGAGCAAATATCTCTTTCATTGGCACTACGCGCGCGGGGCAACCACGCTGACTTCCGGCAAATTGAACCAGGACATCCAAAAGTTCATTTCGCCAATCCTATTTGTTGACGGCCACGCTGCGAAGCACGACTTCACCAAGGCGATCAAAGACGATCCGATGCATCCCCTCGAACCGACACCCAACTGGATTTGGTACAAACCCAAAAACTGAATCCGTGCCGCGCTCACCGAACTCACTTCTCGAAACCCATCTTCTTGAGCAGCGTAATGAACCGCAGGTCAGAACGAATATTATTCCAACAAGGGTCCACGTTGAGCCACAGAAGAAACTCCGATTTAACCTGAACCGCTTTCTCAAGCCACTCGAAGGACTTGTCTTTGTCGCGAAGGTGAGCGTACATCGCAGCGACATCCAACGCATCGAATCCTGATTCCAGCGCGAATTCCAGATTCTTTCGCCAGTATCCGTCCCCGCCTGACTTTTCGAACGCATCTTGCCGCTCCTTGTATTTTTGTTGAACCACCTCCGGTTTGGCCCCCGTCGCGAGGTCTGA
>QHPA01000522.1:0-1759 GCA_003218935.1 Verrucomicrobiota bacterium | reverse complement strand
GACAAACACGTTCAATCCATAACGTGTGGGGTCGAGTTGCTGCGCTCTCTTGAACTCCCGTTCGGCATCCTCGAACTTTCCGGTGTAGAGAAAATATCTGCCGTGCCAGATGTGAGCCAGCAACAGGTCGGAGTCAAGTTGAAGCGCCAGCATCAATTCCTTTTCCGCCTCGATGGGGTTCCAATCATAAACAAGCTTGATGAAACCTTCAACGGCGTGACCCTCCGCGCGCCGGGGGTCAATGGTCACCAGTCTGTCTTTGGCCCATCGCATCTTCTCTTCGGCCTTTTTGTAAGGGAGAAACTGCGAACCTCCGCCAACAACGCATAGATCCGCGATGCACGCATGCGCATCCACAGAATTCGGATCGATCTCCAGCGCCTTATTCAAACATTCCATGGCGTTCGCGTAACCGTCATCCGTTATTTTATAGTAGTAAAAGCGTCCCAGCTTGCAGAGCCTCGCGACTTCTGGATTCTCCGCCTTTTTTGGCTCCCTCACTGGCCAATTAGTCGTATGTCCAATGTTCCTCAGGAGTTTCTTGAATCGTTCGTTGTCGCGCAAGTTATCCCAGTGTTGATCGACGAGAATGGATTGCAGACCAACGTCCTTGACCTCCCAAGCTTTTTCCAACAGCGTCAGCGCTTGCTCGGTGCGGCCTGATCGCGCACGGAGAACTGCGAACAGGTAAGGTTCCTTTTCCGGGTTCGATTCGGCACCGGCTTGGTCAAGTCGCTTCGACCAATAACCCGGCTCACCCTCCTCGCGGAACGCCAACCTGAGCGCGTCGCATCTCTGCGTTATTTTCTCAGGCTCTTCGGCCTCCAATGCCCTCATTTTTGCGAACGCATCAATGGCTTTGAGAATCTGGTGATCAGCTTCATAGAGTCTCCCCAGCCGCCAATAAGCGTGCCGCTCTTGTTGCGCGAGTTTGAGACTGTGTTCATACAGCGCCAGCGCCTGGGGATACTTGCGCTCGGCAAAAAAGCAGTCGCCAAGCCAACACTGGGTACGTGCAAATCCAGGCTCCAGGGCCTCGCAGTCGCCAAACTCTCTCCGCGCTTCCTGGAGTCGCCCGCACTCCAGCAAGAACTCGCCGTATCGTCGATGGGGTCGCGGTCTGCTCGGACCCAGCGTAATGGCGTGCTGAAATTCATTGTCGGCCCTGGCAAATTCGAAGTCTTCGTACGCAATCCAGGCCCGGGCGGCATGGGCTTCCGCGGAATCGGGGTTCAACTGCTCGAGCTTTTTTGCGATTGCACGCAACTGACTATTGGAATCTGCGTCTTCCGACTCCATGTAGATGGAGAAAAGTTCTTCCCAGGCCCAGAAGAAACCCGGATCGAGTTCGACAGCTTCTCTCATAAACTTTAGCGCCTCCTTCAGCCCTTCCGTGTTTCCCTGTCGTCGGGCAGTGCGCCCCTGCTCATATTTCTTGTAGGCTTCCAAGCTTTTGGTTCCTGCCAGCTCAGCCGGAGATAACTGTTTCACTCTGGCTGCCCGCTGGCTCATCGTCGCAACCAAGAAGTAACCTCCGGTCGCGATCACAGTGAGCAATATCGCCGCGGCGCTGAACCTTTTTACAAATGCAAAGCGCCGTTGCACCGCGCGTCGGTGCTTGACCGACTTGCCGCTCTGCAAAAGCGCGAGGTCAGCGGCCATTTCATTGGCAGACTGATAACGCTGGCTCGAGTCGCGGTGGCAAGCTTTGAGGATCACCGCGTTGAGTTCGAGCAAACGTTGCGGCTCTTCGAAGTCG
>QHPA01000045.1 GCA_003218935.1 Verrucomicrobiota bacterium | reverse complement strand
TGAGTTCAAATCTCACCGCCCCGACCACTCAATTCATTAGGAAAAAACCCACAAATATCGTCAAATGGATACGGGTTTGGATACGGGGTTTGGATACGGTTTTGACTTGCTCAATGGTATTTTTTGCGCTGCGCAACAGCCAGCAACCTGCGGCTCGTCGTTGCAAGGCCGGGACCGAAGCTATTGGGAACAGATCGACTGGGCCGAGTGTGAACGTCAGGTCGGAAGGCTGCAAGCGCGTATCGTAAAGGCGACACGGGAAGGCCGCTGGGGCAAGGTGAAAACTTTGCAACGGCTGCTGACCCACTCCTTTTCCGGCAAAGCCTTGGCCGTAAAACGAGTGACGGAAAATCAAGGCAAGCGAACGCCGGGGGTGGACAGCGTAAGCTGGACAACTCCGGCGGCCAGACGCCAGCAAGCCGGGATTAAACCGTCGTGACGCCGGCTCCGCTCACGCGGGGCTTTGCAACGGCTTGAGCCGGATGAGACGAAAGTCTCACGTCCGGTGCTGAGGGGAGGGAGCGGCGGCAACGCCGTTCCCTTACCCGACCCAGTCGACGGAGAAATCGAAGGTCATTGTTTTTTGGGAGAAATCCGTCGGGGAGGCTCAAAAGGACAAAAGGCACGCTCGAATCGTCCAGAGCAAATTTCGCTTCGAGTCATGCTTTCACCGTTTGCTTTCACGCCTTGACGGCCGCGAATTGCCCGCCATCGAATAGCAGCGAAGTTCTTGATCGTTTCTCACGAAAAGATTTCGATTCGCCATCGACGGCGCGCTCCACGCAAATTTGTCTTCAAAGAGCGGCGATGTCGGATCGATCAAATGCGCCCGGTCCAGCTCTCGATAACCCGACGGCGTTAACTCCGCCCGTATCAAATCTCCCCGGTCGGTGTAAAGAAACAGGGACGATCCGTTCGGAATAAAATGAACGCTCGCTCCTCGCCGCAATCCGGTGATGGCGTTGGTCTGCCACCGTTCGCGCCCGGTCTCGGCCTCCAGGCAAACGAATGTCCCTCCCGAGCGTGGACTATAAATGAAATCGTCGCGGAACAGCGGCGTCGAAGTATCGCTCAGAATTCGCCGCGTGCCCGAAGGCGTATCCGGCCAAAGGACCTTGCCCGCGGGCTTGGTTTGATCCAGTTGAAACATAAGCCCACTGATGAGCAATCGGTCTCCCCGAAGGACCGGCATTGAGACCGCCGAAAAACCAGGACTCCCACCCGAGACCGTCGGCTCCCGCCAATACACCGCGCCGGTCGTCGGATTCAACGAAGTGACCGATTCGCGCATCCAGACGATAAGCTGGCGAGTTCCGCCCGCGGAAATAATCACTGGCGAACTCCACGTGGCCGATTCACTCAGCGCTCTCCAAACTTCACGCCCGGTCGAAAGATCGAGAGCGACCACGCCCGCTCCCGGTCGTCCGCCGATGGAAAGGATGAGCAGGTTGTTATCGATTAGCGGCGACGCATCGAGCGAACTGGGCGGCAGTTGATATTCCGCCACTAGATCCCGTTTCCAAAGAACCGTCCCGGTCCGCGCATCCAGGCATTTCAGCACCGAGAACATCGACAACCCGTAAACGCGTCCGCCATGAAGGATCGGCGTGGCGCCGGGACCGCGCAATTGGGCCGGGCTGAAAAACCATTCCGGTGGAGTGGCATCGTGCTGAGTCATCCAAATCCGTTTGCCGGAGCGCGCGCTCAAACAAAGCGTCCGTTCATGAATGATCGGCTGCGCCGCCACGACGTCCGTCAAAAAAAGCCTGCCTTCCTGAACCACCGGGCTCGAATACCCCATCCCTACGGGGACCTTCCATTTGAGAGCCGGCCCCGTCGCCGGAAACGAAGTGAGAATGCCGGATTCAGTCCAGACCCCATCCCGATCCGGTCCCTGCCACTGAGGCCAATCCGCCGCGGCCAACGTCCACTGAATCAGCAACGCCAAAACCAATGTGGCCCCCTTCAAGAGCGGCGCCTTCCTCGGTGAATGGATTTCGGTTGGCATTGGAAAACGCTACCAGTTCTCCTCACCGTCGCCGAGCAGTTTTAGTCCCACAAAAAAGGCTTTGGCGCGACAAAGTGCAAGACCTTCGGGAAAGTTGTGGCGTCGCGAGGTCCGATTCGCACTGCGGAACTGCCATCCAGATAATGAGGGCACTCGTACCTTAGCAATGGAAGCACCGGCCTACCAGCGCGGGTCTTTGCAGTTGTTAGCTTCGTTGAACTCCGGTTCCACCCGCTCCTTTCCCCAGAGCTTCTTGCCCGCCCGTCGCGGGTGTTTCTGAAAGTGGTCGTTTCGTTCAGAAAAATACCGATCTATCGCAGCTTTGGCGGCCTCGACTGATGCGTAGTCACTGTTGTGGATGATGGCTCTGGCCATGCCGCTGAACACGGACTCGATGACATTTAGGAACTGGGCGCATGATGGCAGTGGGGCCAATTCAACAATAGGAGTTCTAGGCTCCGCGAGGTAAGCCGATTCGTTAATTTTATCCACGCGGAGAAAAAACTTCTTCGACCCATGCCAGGAGGCTGCATCCCATGAGAAGATGATGCGATTTTGACCGCGATATGGCCGACGAGCAGTTCGAGCATCCGAATCATCTCATCCGTGTTTTTCTTTTCCGAGTAGAAGTGCGTGATCTGGTTTGTGGAGAGTTCCAGGGCCGCCGTTGCGATCACACTCCCTTTGCTCTTTTGCCGCTGCGGCACTGATCTAATTTCTCCGGGCTTTGTCCACGCCCGCCCACCCTTGATTTTGACCGCAACGCTCGCATCTGTGAAGATGGACTGTTTGAACCTCATCTCGGTCGTCATGTGCGTTGCAATTCCAAGCGCTGGTTTCGCTGGATTTGCTTGCGCCATTCGTTTGCCACCTGTCCCTGCTCAGCATAGTCCGGCCATCTTGCGACGGCGGCGCGAACTTCCTCGATGATGGCCTCGGCCCGACCGCGTTTCATCAACGCGCTTTTGGCGCAGGTGCGAAAGTCAGCCAGCGTAAATCCGTCGCGCTTGCCATTCATCGTCATTTGATGCGCGGCGGTCCAACTGCCGATTGGGTTGTAGCTGTGGGTCATATCGAACGCGGGCGCGAGCGACCAGCGTCCGGCCTTGTCCATCAGGAAGGCGATGTTCTTGACGTGGTCGTCCTGGTTGCGGGCGATGATGTTAAAGGTCATCCGGCGGAATTGTTCTTCCACCGCTTCCATCGGCAGGTTCAACTGGCGAATCGTCAGCAACGCCTGCTCGTAGGAGTAAGCTCCCGCGTGGTTGAAATCAAAATGGGCCAGGGCGCACAGCGACTGCATGTGCAGCTTCTCGCCGCCTTCGAGCCGGTCAAAGCGTCGGCTCATGAAATGCCGTCGGCCGCTTTCTTCGAGCAGGCGGCACTCGCTCATGGTAACGCCCGCCGCTTTCGCCATGATTGAATAGGCGTATTCAATGGCTCCATACCCTTTGGGGTCTTCGAGTTCCTTGTCTTTGTTTCCGGTGACGCCATCGAATTTCAGCAGCCAGTAACCGAAGCCTTTTCCCGCCACTGCCTGCCCTGACCGAACCTCGTTGGTTTCCGAATTCCAAGCGATCACCGCCTTCGCCCTCGCGCCGCCAGCGGAGGTGCCGACGCGCAGAATGTCGTTCAAAGCGTTCTTCCTGCGGTCACTGGCAAAGCTTGTTTTCAGATTCTTGCGCTGGCTCAAAATCTCCGACGCCAGCTTGACCAAGGCATCAATCTGAATCTTCTTCGCGGGTTGCGGTTTTGGTCCCAAGGCCGGCACAAACTCCAACGCTCCCATGCCGCGCGCACCGGTGTAGCAAAGCCGCTCGACCGCATTGAAGCTTTCGGGTGTTCTGCCCTGTGTTGCCAGCCACGCATCAATCAGGGCGTTGCCGAATCTGTCGGGCAACGAATCGGCCAGCAGACCGGGTAAGCCATGAAAGGTCTTCTCTGGTAAACTGGGAAAGACATAGACCCGATCACTGAGCGGCATTGTGATGGGAGAAACCTCGATGCTACTCCCCGCAAACGCTGGGTCGAACTGGAACGCCGCGAAACGGCCTCCGTCTTCCAGGGAGACAGCTCCAATGGTCCGCCCCCAAAGTTTGACTTCTGCCAGCGTCATTGTTCATCTCCCCATTGCCACTTCTTCGATGGCGTTTTTGCCTTACTTCGTGTTGACGCGCGCTGCCGCTTCCGCCCGCGCAACTTCAATTGCTCCACCGGGCTGGGCACAGGTTCCGGGACGAGCAGATCGAAGCGCTCAACCAGATCAAGCACCCGGCACACGCGGATGAAGCCCGACAACTGTGTTGCCACGCTGCCCGATTCAAGTCGTTCCACCGTCCGCTTCGAGACGCCGGCCTGCTCCGCCAGTTGGGCCTGCGTGAGGTTCCGCTCCAAGCGCACTTGGGCCAACCGGCCGCCCAACTCGCTCAGAACGGCTTCGTCAGTGGCCTGTTTGGTGATTTTCATAACACGTCATTTATGGCGAATCAATGTCCAAAAGTCAATCAAGTCGCCATGTCTGACGACTTGAAATTGGATTGCAATTCGCCATATTCGGCGACTATATCCCGCCAAACCGCAGATTTCGCCTCAATTGGCGGCCACCCCAATATCGGTCAAGACACAGCGCCAGTTGACACGGGAGGATGCCACGAATACAAAATAAACAGACAGCAGATGCTGAGTATGACTCCAATATCGAGACGAAAATTTATGGAAAAAGCGGTGATCTCTTCGGGCGCGGCCGGTTTTCTGGCCGCCAGTGCCTCAAACCTTTCAGCCGCTCCCCTTGGCCTGCCTATCGGCAGCCAGGTCTGGCCGACGCGTTCGATGATCAAGGACTTTCCAGCCTACGTGAAGATGATGGCCGACATCGGCGTCACTCGACTCGAACTTTGTTCCCCGGTTGGTTATGGCGTCGAATTTTCATCTCTCGCGAATGGAAAAGAAGTCGCGCGCATCCTCGCCGATCACGGCATGAAATCGGAGAGCTCTCATTTCACGATGGAAGAGCTGCGCAAGACCCAGCAAAAGAGCATCGACTGGGCGAAAGAAGTCGGTATCACGCAAATCATCACCGCGACATTGGGCGGTGGCAACAACCCGACCCTCGACCAGGTCAAAAAAGCGGCCGACGAATACAATAAGATCGCGGCCGTCTCAGCCGCCGCCGGCCTTCAGCAAGGCCTTCACAACGAGGGCTTCGAATTGTCGATGGTGGACGGCAAACGCACCTACGACCTCTTATTGGAGCTGCTCGATCCGAAACTGGTCAGATACCAATTCCAAATGTCAACGATCACCGCCGGCTTCGTCGCCGCGGAATACTTCACGAAGTACGCAGGCCGCTTCTACTCGATGCATCTTCAAGACATAAACATGAAGGCCCCTGCCCCGGCCACAGAGGGAACTTCCCCGCGCCAGCGCTACCCGCAAGTGGCGATGGGCAGAGGCAGCATCGATTGGGTAAAAACCTTCACTGCCGCCAAAATCGGCGGCGTTAAAAACTACTTCGTCGAACAAAACTGGGAACTGACCCAGCAAAGCGTCGCCTTTCTCAAAACCCTAAACGTTTGATGCTCATTCGACGTTGTACGACGTCATGCCAGACGGCCAGAATAATTGGTAGTGGTGCCGCTTGGAAAATGTTCGTGCAATTCAACTCCGGTGAAGTTCAACAACTCCGTGGCGCGTGACAGACAAGGCCCGATCCGGTTGGCGACCCCGCCAGCCAGAACAAAACGAGTTGATGCGGAGCGGCGGAACGCGAATTATCCTTCCAGCATGAAAACGACCATGCCCATCGAAGTGGACCCGGAAATCATGGGCGGCGCGCCGGTGTTTCGCGGGACGCGCGTGCCGGTGCAATCGTTGTTTGAGTATTTGGAAGACGACATGTCGCTCGATAAATTTCTGGAATGCTTTCCCACGGTGCGCCGCGAGGATGCCGTCGCCGTGTTGGAGCACTGCAAGGCTGAGCTTCTGGCCGTCATCTGAATGAAAAAGAAACCGGAGCCGAAAAAGTCTGGCGCCCTCTATCGAGCTAAGCGACGAAAGATGACGAAGTCGCCCGTAAGCGTGGCGGACAACTCGTTCCTGCTCCGCGAAGACCCAGTAGAGTATCGCGTAAATCATAAGGGCCGGGAACTCACTGTTCTCGACCTGTTTTGCGGAGCGGGTGGAATCTCCGAAGGTTTTCGACTCGCTGGTTTCCGTCCTCTTGGGGGAACTGACATTGACCCCGACGCGATTGCGACGTACGCACTAAACTTCCCGAAAGGGACCGCAATCTGTGGAGACATTCGCAAGTCGGCGGTGCGGGAACGAGCGGCAGAGCTTGCTCGCCGGGCGGACATCGTGGTGGGCGGCCCCCCGTGTCAGGCATTCTCGCAAGTTCGGAATCACTCCCGCTTGATTGAAGACCCGCGCAATTCGCTGTACCGCGAGTTCGTTCGCATCGTCAGCGAAACGAAGCCGCGCGCGTTCGTGATGGAGAACGTCACGGGCATGGAGCAGATGGGTGTTCGCGAGCAAATCGCGGAAGACTTGTCCCTCGACAACGAATACGTCGTGCGCTCGCAGATTGTAGATGCGGCAGATTTTGGCGTGCCCCAGACCCGCAAGCGGCTGTTTTTTCTAGGCTGTCATCGCCGCATCAATATCGAACCACCGGTCTTGCAAGGTAGCGGAGCGACATCGGCGCTCGCGCTTGCGCGGCGGAACGGGGACGGGCGTGCTTGTTACGAAGTCGAGTTTCTCTCACCGCTTTGGTCCAAGGAGCTTGCTGCTGTTTTAGAAGACCCCCGCAGCCTCCGCATCGTGACAGTGGCACAGGCGATTTCAGATTTGCGCGGCCTGCCGCTGGGCAACCGCCGAGACTCTTGGCCTTACGCTGAGTTGCCTACGCCGGAATCTGCCTACCAAGCTTTTATGCGCCGTGATGCGGGAACCCACATTCACAACACGCAAGTACCGCGCATTAACGCCGACACGGCGTTGCGGTTGCGAAGCATCCCGCAAGGTGGCAATCACCGGGATCTGACGGAAGAATTGCTTGGACGCTATCTCACCGGCCAGAGATGGGGACAGGACAATGGCACCGGTCGATTGTCGCGCCGTCACTTTTACGCGTATCGCAAGCTGCATCCGGGAATGTGGGCGTGGACGCTGAACACAAAGGCCGATTCCGCTTATCACTACTCAGTGAACCGTGCTCTTTCGGTGCGTGAGTTTGCACGCATCCAGTCTTTCCCAGACCGCTTTGTTTTCACGACTGACCCGCGCAAGAGGATGCTGCCCGGACGGATTGATGGCGGGCCGGCTCACTCGCGTTACCGCCAAGTTGGAAACGCGGTGCCCCCTCTGCTCGCGTGTGGAGTGGCGCAATCTTTCATGCAATTGCTCGCACCACAGTTGGACGCGAACGTTGTTATCGCGTGATTTTTCGCTTTGGAAACTGACGCGCAATCATCACGGGTCGAGGCGAGCCACGGCACGCCATTCGGAGAGCAAAACCGCAAGCGACTCATCGGCGGATATTTCAAGGAGAAGGGCATGCCCGACACTGCGTCCGCATGGGCGCGTGTGTATGGTCATGGTATGCGCGTTCTCTCGCCTTTCATCATTGGCTCGCCGGAGAGTTCCAATCCACGCCGCTCGAAGTCGGCAAGCAACTCGACTGGCTGTTTCAGAAAGCGTTGGACGGATACCTCAAGGCACTTGCGCGCGAACAGCGGACGCAGAAAGAGAATAGCGAGCGTCAGCGTGCCGTTTATGCGGGGCAGGATTTTCCGCTTCCCGGTGCAGACCCGGAAATTGAACGCATCATCGGCGATGCGCTGAAACCATATTTCTCTACGCAACCTCCGGAGCACGTTTTCGACACGGTGGCGGAACGCTTGCGCGAATATTGGAAGCAGGAGAACAAACGAAAGAACCTTCTCGGTGAAGGCTTCGAGGACGTGCTAGCTGCCGTCGTCAAGGCGGCGTGTGTTGCTGGCATTCAAGCGCGGACGCGCATCAGCATTGCGGACGTTGCAGGTTTCCATCCGCTCGGTGCCAAAGACAAGGCGACGAAGGTGGACGTGATTGTCGAGAATCCACAGTGGACACGTCCAGCGCTCGTGAACGTGAAATGGTCAATCCGCGCCGACCGTGAAGACCAACTTTGGGACGACTTCAAAGAATACGTACGTTTCGACCGCGACCAGCGCGGTTTCGACCATTACCTCATCACAAACGAGTTTGATCCTGCGCGATTGAATGCAGTCTGTGACCGACGCGAAGCGAACAACTTTATTTTCAAACAGGTCGTCCACATCAACACCGATGGAGTGCTCGCGGCTTACGGCCCGCCACCGGCGGCGGTGCAAAATGCCGAGCAAGCCAAGCGTGCAGCTGATTCCTCCATGCAGCGTGTGCGCCAGCAGGTTCAGCAAGGCCGGCTCATTAGTCTCTCGCAGTGGCTTGCAGGACTCGGCACACATGGCTGACGTTTTCACTGCCGCCAAACGCAGCGAGGTGATGTCGCGCATTCGCTCGCACGGCAACCGAGATACGGAGTTACGGATGATCGCGCTACTGCGCGATCATCGCATCACGGACTGGCGGCGCGGTACAAACCTCCCCGGCAAACCAGATTTCGTATTCCGTTCGGCGAGAGTTGCTGTGTTTGTTGATGGTTGTTTCTGGCACGGCTGCCGGTGTCACGGGCACACGCCCCGGTCGAATCAGCGGTATTGGGTTGCGAAACTTGCACGCAACAAAGCGCGCGACCGCGCCATCAACCGCGAGTTGCGCACACGCGGCTGGGCAGTGTTGCGAGTGTGGGAGTGTGCTCTTACCCGAAAGCGGCAAGCTGCGACGCTGCGCCGACTCGCCGCTGCATTAATGAAACGGAACGGAACCGGTTCTCACAAGCGACAACGATTTGCTGGCTAACCGGAAAGAGTCGAAAGAACGGAATCTTTGCCACGGTTCATCGGACAGGAGCCGAAACACACGCCCCGGTCGAACTGACACGGATTCTGAAATTGGTTCACACGCGCCACGTAACTGTTAAACTCACAGGAATTGAATTGCACAACTTTCAAAATTGTACTACTACGCGGCCCCATTCCGTGGCGCGGCGGCGGAAGGCAATCATGAAACGGGTCCTGTTGTGCCAGGCCGTCGTAACGTTGGCGCTCGTCGCGTGCGCGCCTGCGCAGGCGGTTTCGACTCAAGGTCAAACCGCGACACCGATCGTACCGGAGTTCTTGCAGACCTTCGATTCCGCGCATGAGCTTGAGACCACGGCGTGGACAGCGTCGGCATGGGAGAACGCCACCCGGGCGCACTCCCCTTCCAACGTCACGGTGAAGGACGGCGTACTCGCGTTGAAGTTGAGTGCATCAGTCCCAGGAACGAAACCCGTCAGCGCCGAGATCGCTTCACGGCGGAATGACTTCTTTTATGGGACGTATCGCGCCTCAATCAAGATGAGCAGCGTCCCTGGTGCGGTAGTCGGTTGGTTCACCTACCTCGGCAAGCCGCTCAATGAGATCGACGTGGAGTTTCTGACGCGTGACCCGCGAAAGGCTCATTTCACGTTGCATCACATTCGAACCGGCGTCGATCAGGCCACATCGAACATGCCGTTCGATCCGAGCGCGGCGTTCCACGAATATCGATTCGACTGGTACACGAATCGTGTTGAGTACTACGTCGATGGCAAGCAGTACGCCACGCTGACGAACCAAGTTCCCGATCGCGCATCGCGCATCCTGCTCAACCATTGGAGCAGCAATATTCCGACGTGGGGAGGGAAGGCGCCAACGGAAGACGCCGTGATGCTGGTGGACTGGGTCTGCTTCTCCAGCGAATACAAAGCACCGCCAAGCAAACTCCTATCAACAACAGTTGATGCTCCAAAATGAACCGCACAGCAAAAACCAAATTCCTATCAGTACCGCGCTCTACGTCTTCGGAATTCCAGGGTGGGAGGATTCCGATGAAAGGCATTTCTTTTGGCATCGTCACGCTGCTTTGTTTCGTGCTCCTGGCGTCGCTGCAATCGGCCGAGCCGTGGAAGCCGCTCTTCAATGGCAAGGACTTCACCGGCTGGACCGTCCCAGCGCGCGGCGACGGTCCTTCCCTGAGCCCCGCCGAGGCCGGTTGGAAAATAGAGGACGGCATCATCGTTGGCGGACGGGCAGGACCGGGTCAGAAAGGTGGGGGTCTCGTTTCGCTAGCGCGATTCAAAGACTTCGAGCTGGAGGTCGACTTCATGCTTGCCGAGCAGCCTGCCGCCCCGGACGGCTCGTGTACCACATGTACCTACAACAGCGGCGTGTATCTGCGGACCGGCTATCAGGTGAACTTCGGGCGTCGCGAGGCGGGAGAGTTCGTTGGCGTCGTCGTCCACCGTGTGCATCCCAAAGCCATCAGAGGAAACGTCCTCTGGCTCGACACGGGCGACGAGAAGTTCCCTGATCTCCGCAAGAAGAAAGATTGGAACCATGTCCAGATCTCCTTCAAGGGCCCGCGTCTCCAGGTCACCCTGAACGGGACGAAGATTTGCGACGTCACCGACAACCCGGCGGACCCGTCGGAGGCGGCGTGGAAAGAAGCGGGTCCAATCGGCTTTCAATGGCCGCATGGCGGCGAGGCTAGGGGCTTTGCCGGATTCGTGAAGTTCCGCAACGCAAGAATTCGGGACCTCTAGACACGGCGTGACCGAAACCGCTGTCGGAGCGCGCGCGCTGTCTTGCGAGATTCCGGAGCGTAGGACGTGAAAGCACCGAGCGTGTAGCCGACACCATAAACGGTGATCAATTTAACGCGGGCTTTCGGCGTCATCTCCGAGTTTGCGGCGCAAACTTGAAATTGTTTGATCCACCGTTCGGGTCACCATCACCCGTCGCCTCCCTTGCTTTCGCGGGATACGTTTTTGGATACGTAGCTGGTCGTGGCCTGGTGTTGCGGTTGGTCACATTTGCTGATTTTTTAGAAAATTTGAGAGAAAATTGCAAATGGGGTTCAGAAGGTCGTGAGTTCAAATCTCACCGCCCCGACCACTCTAGGCAGCACGACATCACGTTATGATCGAGGACATCAATCAAGAGATTCTAGCCCGACTTGGCGGATTCGACCTGCGGTGGAACTTTTTTTGCGACGCGAGTGGTTGGTGGGCTGACCAGGCTGGTCAGCGAAAAGCGCAAAATCGCCTGTAGTGAAGACCTACCCCGTTCCCAAGCGGGCGCCGATGTGCATACTCAATTGCCGTTATGTTTTTGCGCTATACGACGCGAAAGAAAAACGGCAAGGAACATCGTTACTATAGCCTGGTGGAAAACCGCCGCGTTGCTGGCGGTCGGGTGGTCCAACGACACGCGCTT
>QHPA01000099.1 GCA_003218935.1 Verrucomicrobiota bacterium | reverse complement strand
AACCCCGCGCTTGTCGCATCTCCGCGGAGAGCGCCAACGGCAGCCACAACTCAGGCGTAGGATTGAAAAACATGCCTCCGAGAAGTGCTCCCGTCCCGCCTGGATATGAAAACCCCGCCGGCATTACACCGATGATCGTGTACGAATTGCCATCGAGTGAAATGGTCTTCCCCAGAATATTCTTGTCGGAACCGAATCGCCTTTGCCAAAGACCATGACTTAGGATCGCGACGTGGTCACGCCCCTGCGTCTCTTCTTCAATTGAAAAATTTCTGCCAATCGCTATAGCCATGCGCTTCGCCGAACATCGCCAACTGCTCGAACGACTGGCTCTGGGCTTTCCAATCCAGGAAATTCGCAGGAGCGGCAACGTTCTGATCGTAACCTTGTTTTGGATTACGCTCCCAAACGGTCACGAGACGCTCGGGCTCTTTGAACGGCAGAGGTCGAAGCAGCACGGCGTTGACGACGCTGAAGATGGCGGTATTGGCCCCGATACCCAGTGCGAGTGTGAGCACGGCTACGGCGGTGAAGCCGGGGTTCTTAAGCAGTTGGCGAAAGGCGAATTTGAGATCATTCATAACGTAAGGCCTCCATTGGATCAACCTTGGCCGCGCGACGGGCGGGAAAATAACACGCTAGAAACGCCACCACAGCCAGCAGCAAAGTGACGCTCAGTAACGTGGTCGGATCGGTCGCACTGATCCCGAAGAGCAGGCTGCGCAGGATGCGGGTCAGCGCCAGCGCGCCGGCCAACCCCAACACCGTGCCCAGAGCGGTAAGTGTCATGCCTTGGCGCAACACCAACCCCAGCACGTCGCCTCGTTGCGCGCCCAAGGCCATGCGCAATCCAATCTCGCGCGTCCGCTGGCCAACCGAATAAGCCAGCACGCCATAAATTCCGATGGCCGCCAGAACCATCGCCAGCGCCGCGAACCCGCCAAACAGGCCTGCATTGAATCTCTGCGAAGCTATGGACTGCGTGACGATTTGCTCCATGGTGTTGAACTCCCCGATCGCTTGATCTTTATCCAACTCTCGCACGACATTGCGCACGGTCGGGATGAGACTCGCGGGCTTGACTTTCGTGCGGACGACCAGATTCAGTCCGTAGTACCAGAGGCTCTGTGAGTGGGGCACGTAGATTTCCGGCGCGGGTTGTTGCGTCAGGTCCATCTGGCGAACGCTCTTCACCACCCCGATAATCTCGCGCGGAAGATGATCCCCATCGCGCCACCAGCCATCTCCTATCCCAAGCCGCTGCCCCAGGGGATTCTGGTTGGGAAACACCTGGCTGGCGAAGGTTTCGTTGACGATGACAACCAGCGTGGAATTGGTTGTATCGCGTTCCGAGAAATCGCGGCCGCGCAACAAAGGAATGCCCATAGCATGGAAATACTCCGGCGTGACCAGGCGGTAGTTGGGGGCGTTCTGTCCTTCCGGAAGCGGAGGGCGGCCGAACACTTTGGTTGTCAGCGACGAATTGCCACCACCCATCGGCAGGTAAAGTATCCCACCGGCGGCTTCCACACCCGGAATGTCGCGAAGGCGCTCGCAGAGTTGGTTGAAAAAGCGCGCCCTTTGGTTGCGATCTGTATATTTGGCCCGCGGCGGGTCCAGATTAAACGTGAGAACATTCACCGTCTCAAAGCCGGGTTTTATCTCTGAAATTTTCCAAACGGTCCGCACCATCAGACCGGCGCCCACCAATAACATCAGGGCGAGCGCCATTTCACCCGTGACAAATACGCTGCGAAGCCGGTTGTGCCCAACGCCTTGGCTGGTTCCGCGTTCGCCTTCCTTGAGCGCCTCAGACAATGCGGCCCTTGACGCGGTAAAAGCCGGAGCAAGCCCAAACAAAATCCCGGCCAAGACGGCCAGCAAGGACGTGAAGCCGAGAACGGTGTAGTCGAGTCCGATGGGGGTGCCCATCGACACGTTCCAGGGATGGACGGCTTCGAGATCAGGTCGCACCACTCGCAGAAGCCCAATCAACACATGGGCCAACATAACGCCTAATGCTCCTCCCAGCGCCGCCAGCACGACACTTTCGGTAATCAGTTGGCGGATTACTCGCCAGCGACCAGCGCCCAACGCCGCTCGGATCGCTATCTCCTTGCGGCGCGCCGTCGTCCGGGCCAACACCAAGCCGGCAAGGTTGGCGCACGCGATCAAAAGAACGAACGCCACCGCGCCCAGCAGAATCATCAGCGTGGATCGAAGGTCGCCGGCGAGTTGTTCGCGTAGCGGCACGAGCTTAACCTTCCAGTTCTTGTCTGTCTTGGGATATTGGCTCTCAAGACGGGCAGCTATGGTGTTCAGCTCAGTCTCCGCCTCTTGAAATGTCTTGCCGGATTTAAGGCGAGCCACGACCTGGTAGGAATGATCTTCCCGTTCTGTTAGCAGTTCGCCTTCCTCGATCTTCGGCACAAACACCTGGGCCTTGTTGGCCATCTGAAATCCCGGCGGCAACACGCCAACGATCGTGTAGCTTTTGGAACTGAGTTGAATCGTACGGCCGACGATCTCCGGATCGGAGTTGAACCGGCTCGCCCACAAGTTGTGCGTGATCATCGCGACTGGAGGCGCGCCGGCTTTTTGGTCTTCCGGACGGAAGCTCCGCCCTTTAAGCGGTTGAACTTTCAGAACGGAAAAGAAGTCGGACGAAACGGCTCGACCCGCGATCAACTCAGGCTTGTCACCAGTCGCAAAGACAAAGCTTTCGCCCCAATTACAACCTGCGATGGCTTCGAAGCATTGGCTTTGTTGTTTCCATTCGATGAACTTCGGCCAGGCCACCGGCGCAGTGCCTTCACCTCGCCAAGTCTCCCAAACTTGGACCACCCGATCCGGCTCTTGAATCGGCAGTGGTCGAAGCAGTACCCCGTTCACAACGCTGAAAATGGCCGTGTTGGCGCCGATGCCGAGTGCAAGCGTGAGCACGGCCACTGCGGTGAAGCCGGGGTTCTTCAGCAACTGGCGGAAAGCGTAGCGAAGGTCGTTAAGCATGTCGGGCGTGATGTCTGAGACATTTTCGACGATTCTCAAGGCCCGGAGCGGCGACACACTTCCCTTCGTCCCAGCATAAATCTGAACATGGTTGAGACCGTTGCTTTTTGATGACAATTGCTGACAACTTTTGTTCGTTCCTTTTCGTTTTTGTTCGCTTCCGCGAGTTTTTAGCACTTTGATTTTGCGAACGTAGTATTTGCTTTTGCAAATGGTTACAAAAAAAGCGTTAAAAGAGTTGAACCGTTAAATCGGCAGAGTCGGCGAAAGAGCTTTGGCAATTCAGTTTCACGTTTTAACGGTTCAACGCTTCAACGGGCGTTACTCATAACGCAATGCCTGCATCGGATCGACACTCGTCGCGCGGCGCGCGGGGAGGTAGCTCGCGAGGAGGGCAACAGTACATAGGAAAACGGAAACACCCGCAAAAGCGAAGGGGTCAAGAGAGCTAAGCCCGAAGAGCAGAGCGCCAAGGAACCGCGACGCCGCGGCTGAGGCGGCGAGTCCTACCATCATCCCCAACGCCACCGGCCTCATGCTCTCACGCAAAACCAGCCGCAGGACGTCAGTTCTTCGCGCTCCCAACGCCATGCGGATGCCGACCTCGTGCGTGCGCCGCACGACCGTGTAGCTCACCATGCTGTAAATCCCCACGGAAGCGAGCAGCAACCCCAGCAACCCGATGATGGTGGAAAGGATGGCTCCGATTCGCGAGAAGACAAAGGCCGGGTTGTTCGTCAAGAACCCGTCCAGAGTCTCGGCGTAGACGATCACGTTAGGATCGACGGCCTTAACTTCACGCCCGAGCGCAGCCATCAATGCGTTGGGATCGTTTTCCGCTCTCACCAGCATGCTTTCGTAATAACTGTCCGCAGGCATGGGCATATAGAAGTAATCGGAGTCTGGCTCGCTCAGCCAGACGCTGCGAAGATCAGGCGTGACGCCGATTACCTCGAAGGGGTGACCCGTCGGGTAAGGCTCATCGGAAGTGTGAAATTGCCTGGACGCATCAAGAGTGACCTGCTTCCCGATGGCGCTCTGGCCCGGCCAGAACTTCCGCGCCGTCGCCTTGCTGATGACGGTCACCGGTGCCCCAGCGCGAGCTTCTTGATCGGTAAAGGTGCGCCCTTCCATAATCGGGATACTCAGGGTATCGAAGTAATTGGGTGTCACGTAGCTGTAATTCACCGTGGGAGCTGGTTCCTTTGATTCCTCTCGTGATCCGTCCAGCAAAACGGCGGCCCTCCGCAGGCCGCCGAACAGTGGCGCCCTGCCCCGAGCCACGGACCTTACTCCTGGCACGCTGCCGAAACGCTCAGCGAGTTGTCCCACGATTGCGCCGCTCTTCTTTGCGTCGTATCCAAGACCAGGCGGCATCTCGATGCCCAAGCCGAGGACTCTTTTGGTCTCGAATCCTGGTTCAACTCTCAGGGCTCGGGATGAGCCTCGGGCCAGCAGCCCGGCGGCGATCAGCAGCGTCAGGCAAATGGCCACTTGAGTCGTAATCAGGAGGTCGCGCATCCGCGATTTGCGCAATTTCACTCCAAGCGCGGCGCCTTCCTCCTTAAGAACCAATAGCAGGTTAGGCTTCGATGCTTCAAGCGCCGGCGCGAGACCGAACAGAATTCCGGCGAACAAGGCGACGATCAAGGTATAGCCAAACACACGGAAGTCTGGATCGACTTCGAGAGCGAGCGTGCCCCACACAGCAGGCAGAGAATTCGAAATCGCTGCAACCAGAAATCGCATCGCCCACCAGGCAAACAGCAGCCCGACGCCGCCAGCCAGCACCGCGAGCACTGTGGCTTCGGTCAGCAACTGCCGTATCAGTCTCCAGCGGCTGGCCCCGAGCGCCGAGCGCACTCCGATCTCCTTCTGACGTGCCACTGACCTCGCCAACTGCAGTCCAGCAACATTGGCGCAGGCAATCAGCAGCACCAGGGCCACCGCGCCCATAACCAATCCCACGACTGTCATCTCCTGGGCGGTTGGTCGAAATCCGAATGGCGAACCTGGAGTCAGCGTGATCGTAACGGGCTTGCTCTTCTCGGAGCTGATCGGATAAGTGCGCCTCAATTGGTCGGCCAGCACCATCATTTCGGCTTGCGCTTTTTGCATCGTAACGCCCGGCTTCAGACGGCCAATTAAGCCACAGCAGTCGTCCTCACGGTTGCGGACTACGTCTCGTCCCGGTTCCAGCACGGGAAAAGCGCCGATCGGAAGCCAGACGCTGGGCACGTTCTGGTACGTTCCCATGAAATCTTTTGGCGTAAGCCCGATTACCGTGAATGACTTGCCGTTGAGCTTGACCGTCTTGCCCAGAATTTCCCCGTCGGAACTGAAACGGCGCTCCCAAAAGTTGTAGCTGAGTATCACGACTGGGGAAGCCGTGCGCGCCTCTTCCAGAGTAAAAGTGCGACCCATCGCGGGATTAATCCCGAGCACCGAGAAGTAGTTTTCTGAGACCAGGGCCGCGCGAATCAGCTCGGCACTGCCGGCCATTTGCTGGAAAAAGCGAATGCCTGCAATGCCGGAGATTCCCCCGCCTGCGGCAGCGGTGTTACTCGCTTCCGGCGCGTCATTCAGCGTCAATCCAGTCCCCGACGCTGCAATCAGGCCAGAGAAGACGCTGTTGTGGTCGCGGTAGTGAACATAGTCAGGGTAGCTGAACGCTCGACCGCCGTAGTGGTCTGCGAGCGTCGATACGTGGATGTTGACCAGGCTGTCCGGCTTCGTCGCCTGGATGGGGCGCAAGGCGACAGCGTTGTAGGCTGTGAAGATGGCGGTGTTTACGGCGATCCCGATGGCCAGTGCCAGTATCGCCACGGCGCTGAACCCGGGGTTCTTCAGCAGTTGGCGAAAGGCGAATTTCAAATCGTTCATGGTTCGTGGTCAGTAGTCATTCGGATTTCGTCATTCGTCATTCGTATCTCAGCGCCTTCATCGGATCGACCTTCGCCGCCCGTCGCGCCGGCAGCCAGCAGGCAAACAGCGCCACAGCAGCCAGTGAGATGGCGACCAAGGCATAGGTCGGCAGGTCGCTGGCTGTGACGCCGACCAGCAGGCTTGACAACACTCGTGCGGCCGCGAATGCGCCGACGACACCGACAAGCAGGCCGGCGGCCGTGAGTCTCATGCCTTGCTTGACAAAAAGCCGCTGTACCTCGATCGACCGCGCGCCCAGCGCCATCCGAACGCCGATTTCGCGCGTGCGCTGGCTGACCGAGTAGCTCATCAACCCGTAAATGCCCAGCGCCGCCAGAAGCAGCGCCATCGCACCGAGCGCGGCCAGCAGCGTCGCGGCCACTCGCGGCACCGCAAATGCCGCGGCAGTGTAGTCAACCATCGTCATCGCCGCGACCGGTTTGAGCAGCGGGTCAACGGCCACCGCAGCGCGGTCAGCAGCGCGCGCGATGGCATGCGGATCGCCGCTCGTGCGAACGATCGCAACGAGGCTTCGATCGCCGACCTGTGGTTCGGCAACATATACGAAGGATTGCGGAGGTTCGTTCAGCGCGCGGTATTTGCCATCCTTCACCACGCCAACGACAGTCCATTCGTTGTCCCACATTCGCAGCTTTAAGCCGAGCGGGTCGCGTCCGTCGAAATAGCGGCCCGCAAAGAACTGGTTGATCACGACCACGCGCGGTGCGGTCGTGTCATCGCGATCGGCGAATTCGCGTCCGGCGACCATTGGCACGCGCAGCGCGCGAAAGTAGCCGGGCGAGACGGCGCTCACTCTGGACGACATCGGTTCACCGGGCGCAGGCTGGTAGCCGTCCACGGCGAAACGCGTGCTGGAGCCGCCTTCGAAACCGAGCGGCAGCCAGTCGGCGAGCGCAACATTCTCCACCCCGGGCAACGCGGCCAATTCCTGCCGAAGCCTGCGGTAAACGGCGCGCGCGCGGTCATTGTTATAACCTACTGGCGGAAGACGAAAGCCGGCGATCCAGACGCTGCGCGGATCGAGACCGAGATCAATCTTGCGGGCGCGTTGGAGACTCCGCGCGCACAGTGTCATGCCCACGAGCATTACAAGCGCGAGGGCCACTTCGGAAATCACCAGCGAACTGCGCAACCAATGACGGCGCGAGGCCGGCGCGCCGGCGCGGCCGCCCTGTTTCAAAGCGTGGTTCAGGCTCGTGCTCGCGGCCTGCAACGCGGGCGCAAGCCCGAATAAAACCCCTGTGGCAACGGTCACGAACGCGCTGAAAAACAAAACGGGTCCGTTGAGCTGCACGTCGTAGCCCAGCGGCAGATACGTCGCGGGCATCAGCTTGAAAATCAGGTTCACGCCCCAGGAGGCAAAGAAACATCCCAGCGCCCCGCCCATTCCCGCGAGCAATACGCTTTCGGTCAGAAGCTGGCGGATGAGTCGCGTCCGGCCCGCTCCCAAGGCGAGCCGCACCGCGATTTCCGGCTGCCGGCCTGTGGCGCGGGCAAGGAGCAGGTTGGCCACATTCGCCGCGACCAGCAGTAAAAGCAACAGGGCCGCCACCGTCAGCGCGCGGAGCAACGGAAGAAAAACCGCCTGTCCGCCCCACGGCGATTTCCAGATCGGCAGAACGGCGATGCCGGTGTCGCGGTTGGTGTTGGCGTATTCGTTTTCCAACCGCCGCATCACGGCGCTGGCTGCTGCTTCTGCTCGCGCGCGGTGGACGCCGGATTGCAGCCGCGCGTAGGTGTGCAGGAATCGCCAGTTCCGATGGCTGAACGCCTCCGCCGTGTCGGTGAACTCTGGCGACATCGAGACCGGAATCCAAAGATCAAATCGCAGACCGCCCATTCCTCCGTTGAAGTTCGCGGGCGCGACGCCGATGACCGTGAAAAGCCGGTTCGCGATTTCGACGACGCGGCCCAACACTTTCGGATCGCCGCCAAAACGT
>QHPA01000516.1 GCA_003218935.1 Verrucomicrobiota bacterium | reverse complement strand
TTCAGAAGGTCTTTGGCACGATTTTCGACCGTGCAACTCAACATTTCCTGCCGCAGTTTTCCCAACCCCTCTTCGTCAACACCAAGCAGCGCGAGTTCCAGGGCGTAGGTGCGCGTGTAGTCGTAGCGATTGCAGTAGGGCGGAGAAGTAATCAGGCAATCGTAGGATTTCGCTTTGAGCCGAGGCAAAATTTCGAGGCATGAACCGCCGTGCAGTTTGACGTCTGCCTTCGAGCGAGTCGTTGCAAACAGGTCTTCGGGAAAATCGGTGGATTGCAGGTCATCAACAATTTGATGCAGCTTGTCAGTGACAGCCTTGTCGAATGTCAGAATCCTGCCTTTGTCGAAAATCTTTTTCCCCTGGCGTCTGCCAGCGCGGTAGTCCCAACGCAAATACTGACCGTCCTTTCGTGTAAAGCTGATGCTTTCGAGAATGCAGAGCAGGGCAAAAAGCAAAACTGCCTTCACTCGTTCTTCCTCTTGTTCCGACGCCCTGAGAAATCGCCCCAGCGCGTCAAACGTCTCTGCCGGATACGCGCCGCGTGTGATTCTCAACTCGTTTATGGGCTTTGGAGCTTTACACTTTTGCCACGGACGCTCGTCTCTCCAATGCGCAAGTCGCTTGACATCCGCGTCCTTCAAATCCCAATCAATGAGTTGCTTCGTTGCGATGATAGTCCGGCCAATCGGCAGCAGTTCGATGCCTTCGGCTTTCATGCCGAGTCCACCCGCCGCGAATAAAGCCGTTCCACTCCCCGCAAATGGGTCAAGCAAAACCCCGTTTGCGATTCGATATCTGTTCAACAAATATTCAATGAGACCGGCGGAAAATGCTTCCTTGTATTTGAACCACCGATAGATCGCCCTTGCTTTGTTGGCCTGAAAACTTACAAGCCCACGGGTAAGCGAGTTGTCAACTAACAGCTTGTTCGCCCAACGCGCTTCAGCGTCGCTGTTCAGTTGTTCAATGTGACCAGGTTCTTCTGATGTCCGAAGCGCCGCAGCCCCATCAACAGTTTGCGTTTCGATTTCAGAAACGGGGGGTGTCGCAATTATTTGCATGGAGATAATTTTGCTTTGCCTGCAAATCCACGCGAATTTTCAGAACTGCCTCAAAAACCGCAGATCATTTTCGTAGAAGAGCCGGATGTCGTTGATGCCATAGCGGATCATGGCGATGCGTTCGATGCCAAAGCCGAAGGCCCAGCCGGTCCAGACTTCGGGATCGTAACCGACGTTCTCGAACACCTGCGGATGCACCATGCCGCAGCCGGCGATCTCCAGCCATTCCTTGCCCATCTTGCGCGTGAGCGAGCTGGAGAAATCGATCTCGAAGCTCGGTTCGGTGTAGCTGAAGTAATGCGGACGGAACCGAATCTTCACGTCGCTGCCGAGCAGTTCCTTGAAAACAAATTCCACCGTGCCCTTGAGGTCGCCGACGGAGACGCCTTTGTCCACGTAAAGCCCTTCGATCTGCTGAAAGGTCGGATTGTGCGTGGCGTCGGCGTTGTCACGGCGATAAACTCGGCCCGGCACGACGATGCGCACGGGCGGCGGCTGCTTTTCCATCACGCGGATCTGGACGGAGGAGGTGTGGGTGCGCAGCAAAAGTTGATGGTTGATGGCTGATGATTGAGAGCCGTCAAGCCGCGCCAGATAGAAAGTGTCCTGGGTGTCGCGCGCGGGATGGTCGGCGGGCGTGTTGAGCGCGTCGAAACAGTGATATTCGTCTTCGATCTCGGGTCCATCGGCCACGACGAAGCCGATCTTGCGAAAGCTGCGCACGATGTCGTCAGTGACTTGCGTGAGCGGATGCAGCTTGCCGAGCGCGCGGCGGCGTCCGGGCAAGGTGAAGTCGGTCGGCTCCTTTGGCAATGCGGCTTTAAGTTCGAGTTCTTCGCGGCGCGAAGCGAGCGCGGCCTCGAGTTCGGCCTTGGCCTGGTTGATGAGTTTGCCGGCGGCAGGGCGGTCTTCCTTCGGCAGCGATCCAAGCTGTTTCATCAACGCGGTGAATTTGCCGTGCGCGCCGATCCAGTCGCCCTTGGCGTGTTCGAGCGCGGCGAGGTCCGGCGCGGCTTTCAACTCCGCGAGCGCGGCCTGTCTCTCAGGTGCGGCGTTTCATCTTCATACCAGGCGATGTCTTCAGCGCGCCGGTTCTTGTCGGTTCTTGTCGTTGCCCAGATTTCCAAAGGCCCATCACCCTGTCCCTTCCATAAACCGCCCCTCTCCCGGCCTTCGGCCACCCTCTCCCCGCCTGGCGGGGAGAGGGCAGGGAGAGGGGTGCCAATCTGGTTCGTGGTCCCAATGCGCGGACAAAGACCGTGGAGGCTCACCATGAACCCAGAGGAACATCCAACGCCGAACATCGAATGGCAGCGCGAATCCTCGCTCACTTCAGCGTTCGGTGTTCGATGTTGGACGTTCGATGTTTTCCCTCGGTTCAGGGGTTTGAACGCGCGAATTTTCATTTCGCCTTCAGGCCGGCGGAAAACAAGAACGGGCGACCATTGCTGGTCGCCCGTTTCGTCGATTGGAAATCTGAAATGTGAAATCTTTATCAGGCCTTGACGGCGGCTTTCGTCTTGAGCGCTTGTTGGGCGATCTTGACCAGTTCGCCAAACGCGGCGTTGTCCTGCGCGGCGAGGTCCGCCAGCACCTTGCGATCGAGCGCGACCTTCGCGGCTTTCAAACCTTCCATGAACCGGCTGTAAGTCACACCGGCGGCGCGCGCGGCGGCGTTGATGCGGATTTGCCAGAGCGCGCGGAAATTGCGCTTCTTCGTCCGCCGGTCGCGGTAGGCATATTGACGGCCGTGATCAACCGCATCCGATGCATAGCGATAGAGTTTGGAACGGCGCATACGGAAGCCTTTGGCGGCCCGGATCATTCTCGTGCGGCGTTTGCGTGAGGCGGGGGCGTTGGTGACTCGCATGGGTCAGTTGATGGCTGATGGTTGAAAGTTGATGGAAAGCTCAGTGGCTGAACGGGAGGTTCTGGATGATGCGGTAGGCGTCGGTTTTGTCCACGATCATCCGCTTGCCAAGGCGCCGCCGCCGTTTTGGGTTTTTGCCGGCCAGCAGATGACGTCTGCCAGCATGGGAACCGAGCACCTTGCCGCGCGCGGTGATTTTGAATCGTTTG
>QHPA01000515.1 GCA_003218935.1 Verrucomicrobiota bacterium | reverse complement strand
CGTAATTCGTCAACGTCGGCCAGCATTTCCCGCTCTTCTTCGCGCAGCCGCTTGAGCCGGCGACGGAATTCCTCGCGCTCCGCTTCGGTCTTCGCTTCCTGGAGCGCGGTTTGCAGTTCTTTGATGCGCTCGTTGAGGTCCTGTTGACGCTGCGCCAGTTCCTTCAAACGGTTCAACACCTGGAGTTATCCAGTTGTCGCATGGCGCGTTCGCCCTGTTGTCCACCTGACTGGCCGTTGCGGCCGCGCGAAACCCGATATTCATGCGCGGCAAGTTTCAGCAACGCCTGATACGCCGCCTGTTCGGCCGCCAACGCCGACGAAAGTCTTTCCGGCGATTTCTTCGCCTCTTCGAGCATGGCCAGCGAACGCTCCATCTCCTTCACGACGGCCTCAAGCGCGGCAGGCGCGCGCGCGTCTTGCATGCGCTCCTGGATGTCGCGCACCTGCTCCAGGGCCTGCTCCTGCGCGTCGCGCACCACGATAATGTCGGAGGAATAGTCCCCGACGGTCTTCGGGCCGGACGGCGCACCACGCGCTGCTGGCGTCGCCGGCTCAGGCGCGGGCGTCGAGGCCCGTTTCTGCGCCAGCAGAGGCGCGGCGCAAAAGAGCGCCGTGATGATAAGCGCGCCGGAGTGACTATTCATAGGCTTGGGGTGGCGCCGGCAAAGCCGTCTTACGGCGCTGGAGGTTCCACGTGGCGTTAATGATTTGCTTCTGCAACTCGGCCAGCTTTTGCGCCTGACCGCCGCCTTGTTGCGCGCCGCCGCCGCCTTCCATTGACTCGCCTTCACGGAAAATCTCATCGAACGGCCTGATTTCGGCGAAAAGCGCGGCGAGAGCTTCGAGCGGCAGGAGGTAATTGAACTGGCGCTTCTCATTCGGGCCGGAGTTCGTGCCCAGTTGCGCAAACTTCGTCTCCTGGCCCGCGAGCGTGTACGCAACGCCGTAGGCTTTGAGGCCGAAATCATCCATGGCCTCTGCCTGAAAGGCAATTTCTTCGAGCGCCGAGACGCGCTGGTCGCCGCGCGGCAACGCCAGCTTCAGCTCGGGCGTCCGGTTTTTCAGCGCTTCAATAACGAACTGCGGCGGAACCTTGTTCGTGCGGCCCGCGTCGTCCACGAGTTGCAGTTCGTACTGCTGGCTCTGAACGAGCGTGAACTGAATCTGATAAACGGCGGGCCGGTTCGTGTCAGCGACGAGCGGAACCGTGGCCTTGTCCTTCGCCACAAGGTTGGCCGAGGCGACCGGCTCGTTCAGGAAAAACGTGTAAGCGAGAACCGAGCCTTCGACCGCACTGAGGCGACGCGTGTCGGCAATCGTCTTTTCAGGGAGTCCGGTGTATTCAGGGTAAGTGAGCTTCGCGTCCGCGCGCTCCAGCTTCGGATAATCGTAAACGGTGACCTTGAAATCACGTGTCTGCCTGCCGCCGTATTCGATGCGGTAAGCCAGGTCGCCGTTGACTTCGGGAACGCTGCCGCCAAAGACGGGGTCGTCGAGATTTTTCGCGAGCGGCACCTGCCGTTGAATTTCGTTGAGGGGCTTGATGACGAGTGTAGCTTCGGTCGGCAGTTTCCCGTCGAACCGCGCGAACACCACCAGGCCGCTGCCTCGTTCGATACTCGCATCGCCCGGCGTCACTGTAACGCCGCTGGCCTGCGCTCCGAAGAACGACTTGCCGGGCGGTGTCGCGACGCGCAACCCGAACAGCGCCGCCAGAAACAGACAGACCGTCAGGCCATGGGCGCACTGCGTGAAAAAAAGCCGTTCAAAGATGCGGTTTCCCCACGGACGGCGGCGATTGTGCTCCAGCGCTTCACTAATGACCCGTTGTTGAAGGTAATGTAGTCCGCCAATCTCGGGATCGGGTTGCTGCTCGACTGCCGTCAGCAGCAACGCATGGAGCTTCGGATTCTCCTGCTCAATCTGGCGAGCGATCTCGCGATACTCCGGCTCGCTTTTTCGCCACGCTCGCCAAACGGCGAGCGCCCAACCGGCTGCTCCCAGATTGAACAAGGGAAAGACCCAAGCTGCCCACCAGCCGGTGAACCGATGGAGCAGTATCAAACCGAAACCCAGCACGGCCATAGCCGCCCAGCAACGCGCCAGCCCGCGCCACAACTGCCAGCGCCGATAGTCGCGCGCGATTGGTTTCAGATGTTTTTCGAGGAGGCGGTCGATCATAGCGCAGGCCAAACTTGATGAACACACTTACCCCATTCGCAGAACTATCGCAACCACCGATTGGGACGGTGACGCACCGGGCTCAAATCAGTTTTTGAGCGCGCCGGTAAATAGCTGCGGAGCAGCGGTAGAAGGTAGCCCATGGCGTCAGCCGTGGGTTGGCGAATTGGAAATCGGAAGCCGCAAAGCGGCGAAAGAAAATTCTCGTCGGCCCGAGTTCTATCGCCCCTGACGGGGGGCAATGCGTCGAAACATTTCGAAAATCCAGATGCCGTTGTCGCTCTGAACACGGCAGCGTCTCATCCTTAGCCTTACTTGTGACAGCCGCGTATGAGAACAAGGCACACGGCATCATCAGTCGAGGATCAAAGGCAAGTAGCCTGATGTTTCGAGGTACCACGTTTGTGGTATGCGTTGGAACACCTACGAACGCTTTTCCGAAGGAATCGAAAAGATTCGGGTCACTCAACCGAGCGAATGATTTCCTTCTCCTGCTCCGCGGCAGCCTTTGTGCTGATGTTCATTGTGCGTTTGGAAACTTAGTGCGTCCTGCGCCGCAGAAGAGTTCCTTGATCTGGTTCAAGGATTGAGCGTGGGCACTGCGTTTCAAGCGCCGAAGATCGTGGATGTCGGCATCACACAAGTTGAAAATCGGTCCCTGAGAATCTTGCTCCAGCATGTCGCTCTGTTGATGTCGCTCGGTCATCATTTTCCTCCGCAGACACTCCAAAGCTTCGTCGTCCATGAATCCCTCACACTCCCGAGGCCCGTCTTCGCCAGGCCCTCCACATCGGTGCAAACAATCTCACAATATGGCCAGCTTTTGACTTCCAGCCTGCTCCGTAACA
>QHPA01000514.1 GCA_003218935.1 Verrucomicrobiota bacterium | reverse complement strand
CCCAAACGACAGTGGCCTGCTATTCGTTACCGTGAGAAACACGCAATCACACGCGAAGAACATGCGTTGATCCTCAGTCGAGAAAACCACCCGGAGATGCGTGCGTTCCTGTGGTGCTGCTGGCATATTGGTGGATCTCAAAGTGATGTAGCTCGCCTCAAGGCAGACGACATTGATTGGCAAAGCCGGGTCGTGAGCTTTTTTCGCTCCAAAACCGGAACCGCGCAGATTGTTCACTTCGGTGCCGGCCTCGCAGAAGTATTACGCGGTCTGGCGCAGTCCGGTCCGCTGTTCCCACGGCTCGCCGCGCTGGATGAAAAGCACCGGGCGAGCTTGTTTCAACGGGCCTGCCGACGTGTTGGAGTGGAAGGAGTTTCGTTGCACTCCTACCGCTACGCGTGGGCGGAGAGGGCGAAGAAAGCCGGCTATCCGGAACGATTCGCGCAAGAGGCGCTTGGTCACAATTCTGTTGCAGTTCATCGCAGCTACGCGAAGAAAGCCAAAGTGGAGCTGCCGCCACTGGAAGACTACGAGCAAAAGATTGTGCATCTGTCGAACGTGACCCGACAGGAGACCACCTGCCAACCGCAGACGGCAAGCGCATGAAAGGAGGCGACCATGCACAACGATCCCATCTATTTGCTGAAACCCGTGTTTGATTGGCTCGACGGACTAATCCGCGACCAGGGCGACTACCTTTATTTGCTGCTCGTGTATGGCTCAATTCCGCTCGGCGCATGGATTTTGAGTGGCGGTTTGAGGCGGCGCTTGCCGCACCAAACAAACATAACGGCCATTCCGATCATCGTGATACGACCAGCCGCGACGCCGCTCCCGTTGCCAGCACTGCCTTCGCAACGGCTTGAGGCATTGGCGTCGTGATGGCAACGACCACATCAGGTTTTTGACTATCAAGTTCACTGGCGATGTTTGCCGCCAACTGGACTTGGCCGTTGGCGTTGCGCACAAGGTAACCGTGCTGGCTGCCGGATGTCCCAAAGGTCTCAGCAATCCCAGGCTGGTCAGGATAGTAATGTGACCTGGCTCAAAGCCGAGACGCCAGGCGGTCTCAGCAGGCGTGAGCCGCCCTGGCAACACCGGCAAGGTCAGGATTTCTTTGCGTTCGGGATTCATGGCGCCTCCCTGGTAAAATTGATGGCGACCACAGCAACGTGGGTATTAAGCCCAGCGGTGTAACGCCGGTCCGCCGACTTCACAAATTTCAACTCATACTTCTGCATCAATCTTTCGAGGGACTTGAGACCACTTCCCAGCAACGTGACTTTGGCGGCGGCAAAACAGATCAACAACTTTTCGGCCGGCGCATCAGCATCCTTTTCCAACGCCGGATTGGGAATCCTTTCAGCATACAGGAATTGCGCGTAAGGCAGTTGATAGCTGCGCTCATCGTCGGCAATTACGTTCAGCGTGGCCACAGTCGCATCACGGTCGTAACAGGGGTTGTCACGCGAGCTAAGGTCGGATGCTGCGGCGGGGTTGGCGTTGGTGTTCATAAGATGTTTCACGGATTTGTTTGATGCCTTTGCGGAGCGAATGGGATTGGGTGATGCGCTGGCGGAAATGTTTAAGGAAGCGATGGCCGCGTTGCAAAACGCGCTCCATGAATTTCTGCTGGCGAACGCGCGGAACAACTTCCACGGCGGCCAGCCGTCTGCTGGAATGAGTGACGTGCGAACGCAATTGCTCAACGTCATCAGTGAACACCTGGCAGCGGTCCCGTCCGCGCGAGATGCTGACGTAAAATTGTTGCTGATGGACGGCAGGCAGTGAACGTGACGAGGCCACGACCAATACTGCGTCCGCGGTCTGGCCCTGGGCGGCGTGCGACGTGACCGCGTAGCCGTGAGCGAACGAACGGTAGTTTGGAGGGATCACGCGACCATCGGTCAGCAAAACGGAATCGCCCTGAATCGCCTGAACCTCGACGAGTTCGCCATTGATGAACCGCTTGCGGGCAGCGTTTGCTTGCAGTAACAGCTTATCGCCAGCGGCGATTCTCAATTTTCGCGTCTCTCCCACGTCGAACGAGACGAAGCCTCGACCCAATTGGAAAACACCTTCAGAACCATCGGCGCGTTGAACTTTGAGCGAATCTTGTTCAACAGCGACCATCGCAACCGTTTCATGTTTACCACCTTTGCCACGATGAAACCGGATCGCCATGCCGGCACGGTATTGCCGCACATCCCGTTTCTGTGCTTCCGTCCACGACAGCGAATCGAAGACTTGAAACTCCTTTTCTTCACCACCCAGCCGACCAGCGATTTTCAACGCAACGCGGACTCTGTCCGTCACTGCTTCGATTTCATTCCACGTCGGCGCGACCAGCAACGCGGATTGGTTTTGTTCCAACGCCTTCAAATACGACTGCGCAGCCG
>QHPA01000098.1 GCA_003218935.1 Verrucomicrobiota bacterium | reverse complement strand
AACGGAATGCCGCCTTTCTCTGACTTCGAGTTTCTCAAGCAGGCGTTTACCGAAGGCGAGCGATGGCTGGTGCGCCGGGAACGCGCCGAGAAACTGCTGCGCGGCGGGTTGATTACTGAAGCGCAGTTTCAGAAGTTTGTAAGCGAAGGCGCGATTGGCAGTCACCTGGAAACGCTGCAGCGCCGCGGCGGTTTCAAAGGCTTTAACCAAAAGTCCGTGAGCGCCATCATCGCCGCCACTGACCCGCGGAGGCAATCCTCCAGTCATGCCTGAGCCTGTTTACGTCATCGGCGCCGGACGCACCGACTTCAAGCGCAATTTCAAGAAGGAGGGCAGGTCCATCCGCCACATCATTGTGGAAGCCGCGCGCGCCGCTGTCGCAGACGCAGGCATTGACCCAGGCGACCTCCAGGCCGGCGTGGTCGGCAATTTTGCCAGCGGACTCTTTACCCGACAACTGCATCTGGGAGCGTTCCTGACTGAGATCGATGCGCGGCTTCGCGGCATTCCTGCGTTGCATGTCGAAGCGGCCTGTGCTTCCGGCGGGGTGGCCGTCCTCACCGCCGCTCAGCAGATCATGGGTGGCTTGCACGACGTCGTTCTGGTCGTGGGCGCCGAACAGCAGAAGACAATGCCGCCCGTTGAAGGAGCCGATGTGCTGGCGGCGGCGGGCGATTATCACGCGGAAACCCCGCACTACGGCGAATTCATGTTCCCCAAGCTGTTCGCCCGGATCGCGCAGATCTACATGGAACGATACGGGCTGACGGAAAGACAACTCGCTCAAGTCGCCTTTAAAAACCACGCCCATGCCCGGCTCAATTCCCTCGCTCAAATGCGCGACTCCACGCTGACGGTGAACGATGCCTGCACCGTATCGGAAGCGAACCCGCGGTTCGCTCCCCCGCTCAAGGTCACCGATTGTTCCCAGATTACCGACGGCGGCGCGGCAGTCATATTGTGCTCGGCTCGATTTCTGAACACTTTGTCAAGGCGTCCCGTGGTCCGGCTGCTCGGTTACGGTCACACGACGGACTATCTGCCGCTGGAGAAAAAGGATATCCCGGATTTTTCAATTGCCCGCAAAGCGGCGGCTCAGGCGTATGCGATGGCGGGGTTGAAGCCGCGCGACATTCAGGCTGCCGAAGTTCACGATTGTTTTTCCATCTCGGAAATTGTGGCCTACGAAATCCTCGGGTTCGCCGAGCGCGGAGGTGCCGCCGAACTGCTGGAGAGCGGCGCCACGGCGCTCCCGTCCGTGCGCTCGCAATTTGCTGGCGGCCAACCGCCGTTTGCGCTGCCCGTGAATCCGGGAGGCGGCCTGATGGGTGACGGCCATCCGGTCGGCGCAACTGGTGTCCGCCAGGTAGTCGAGGCTTACGTCCAACTCACCGGCTCGGCCGGCGAGCGTCAGGTCGAAGGCATCAAACGGTACCTCACTTTCAACGTGGGCGGCAGCGTGACGACCAGTGTGGTGATGATTTGGCAGAGGGAAAAATGATCTGGAATGGGAACCCGATCCCAGCGGGGTTCATGGTGAAAAGCGTCAAATTCTGACCATGGCGTGTTTCAGTTCTACATGAACCGGGTGGGGCGAGACTCCGTCGAGCCCTGACCTCCAATGGATATGAATCGGGGCTCGACGGAGTCTCGCCCCACCGTTCATGGTCCCAATGCGCTCCCGACCTTTTGGGCTCCCTATGAACCTGATTCTGGTAAGGACATCGCGCTGCGATGTCCACGCCAGTAGCAGGGCGGAACCGTTGCGCCCGCTGAACGAGGCATGGACGGCGCAGCGCGCCGTCCCTACCAGGTTCAGCGGTTCAAACCGCGAAACTTTCAATCCGGGAAATCTCTCACCGAGCTACATGTAGAATCCGCCGTTGACGTGGATGACCTGCCCGGTGATGTAGCCGGTCAGCGGCGAGCAGAGAAAGAGCACAGCCGACACGACATCTTCCACCTGTCCAATCCGTCCGAGGGGAACCTGCGTTAGAAACTGCTGGGTCACTGCTTCCGGCATGCTGCGGGTCATTTCGGTGTCGATGAATCCGGGCGCGACGGCGTTGACCGTGATCTTCTGCTTGGCCAGTTCGCGCGCCGCGACCTTGGTCAGCGCGATAAGGCCTGCCTTGCTGGAAGCGTAGTTGGCCTGACCAAACAAACCCAGTTGGCCGCTCACCGAGGAGAGGTTCACAATCCGCCCCCGCGACCGCAGGATGGGAATGGCATGTTGGATGCAGTTGAAGGCTCCGGTGAGATTCACCCGCAGGACACTTTCCCATTCTTTGAGCGTCATCTTCCTGATGGTGCGGTCCTGGAGGATGCCGGCGTTATTTACCAGAATATCAAGCCCGCCAAAATCCGTTTTGATCTGCTCCATCATGGCGCGGACCTGCTCGGCGTCTCCCACATCACATGGAACGACTCGCGCGCCGGGAAGAGCCGACGCCACGCGCTCCGCAGCCGCCTGGTTCCTTCCCTCGGCATCCTCGAGGTAATTCACCGCGCACCGCGCCCCGAGCCGGCCCAAAGCCGTGACGATCCCCGCTCCGATACCACTTGAGCTGCCTGTGACCAACGCTGCCTTGCCGGAAAAATCGACTGCATCATTCACCGCCTCGATAATACCATCTTTAATCTGTTCCCGGATCTGCTCTTGAATCGGACCCAAAACCGCCGGCTTGAGAGGTTCTGATTACCGCAATTTCATCCTGTAATCCGGCTATAATCGACTGAAGATCAGTGATCTGCTGCGCATGGGATTCCTTGAGTGCCGACATTTCATGCGCCAGAGCGTCTTGCGTTTCTCTCAGCTTGAGTTGCAACTCCGCATTCTCCGTTACGATACGAACCAGCTCCTGCTGGCGCTCAAGCACTCTTTGTTCCGCGGAAAAGTAACCCGTTTGAATCGCTTGATAGTTCGACTGCACCTGGAGCACCAGTGCCGCGGTCTTTCCGTCCTTGATGCGCTCGGCCAATTCTGTGAGCAACTTGGAAATCGCAAGAAAAGCATCTACCGGCGTCATACATTTTCAAAATCGCCAGACCATAGTGTTATGCAGAACACTGGCTCAAGGAGCATAACCGGCTCGGCCATGTCTGCGCTTCTTTCTCTGAACAATCTTCGGAATGGTGGAGCCGAGGGGATTCGAACCCCTGACCCCCACAATGCCATTGTGGTGCTCTACCAACTGAGCTACGACCCCAACCCAAGCGCGTGCAATCTAGTAAGCCGGTCCGCGTTGTCAAAACATTTTGCCGGACGCTAACCGCGCGCGCCGCTCATTTTTATTCCAACCCCAGATCCTCAGGAATCTGAACCGGCTCGCAATCACGCTTCAGCTCCACTGAAATCACATTGCGCATGGGGGCAGTCTAGTCGAATACATTTATCGGGAAAGCAGGAAAAAAGTTTTCATGCTTGAGGCATTTTAACCTAAATTTCCCCCATGCAAAATCCGGTTTGGCGAAACGCAATCCGCTCAAGCGCCGACCCGCACCGCGCCAAACACGTCTTCGAGCAGCTTGAAACCACAGAGGCCGCGTCCGCTCTAAGAAAAGCTTCTCTGGAACAGGCGCGGATTCTCGCCGCGCTGTTCAGCGGTTCGCAGGCGCTCAACGAACTGCTGCTCAAACATCCGGCTTGGCTCACTCAGGCGCTGGACGCCGAATTGCTCCGGCACCCCCGGCAGGAACAGGGTTTGCGCCGCGAAGTGGACGCGTGGCTGAAGCCGTTGATCGAAGCGCGCGATTTCACAACAGCCTTTGTGCAACTGCGCCTCTTTAAGCAGCGTGAAATGCTCCGCATCGCCGCCCGCGACCTCGCCCGCCTCGGCAACGTCACAGAAATCACGCGCGAAATCTCCGGCGTAGCCGACGTCTGCCTGGACGCCATGTATCGAATCTGCCGGAAACAGTTCACCGAGCGGTTCGGCCAGCCGTATCACCTCGACGCCAGCGAACGCTGGCAGCGGACGGAGTTTTGCATTTTCGGGATGGGCAAACTCGGCGGACAGGAACTCAATTACAGTTCAGATGTCGATTTGATTTTCGTTTACACGGACGAAGGCCACGTTTTCAAGGAGCCGCCCGCAAAGACGGCACAGAGCGGCAAAGGACTGACGAACCACCAGTTTTTCAAGCGGCTCATCGAGGCGTTCGTCGCTGAAGTCACGCGCCTGATGCCGGAGGGAACACTTTACCGGATCGACTTGCGCTTGCGGCCTGAAGGGGACGCCGGCCCGCTGGCGCGTTCGCTCGGCAGTTACGAGAATTATTACGCGCAATGGGGCCAGACCTGGGAGCGGATGATGCTCATCAAGGCCAGGCGTGTCGCCGGCGACGAGTCGCTGGCCTCTGAATTCTTCGAGGTGCTCCAGCCGTTCCGCTATCCGCGGTCGATTGGCGAATGGATTTTGCGCGAAGTCGCCGAGACGAAGCAGCGCATTGAAAACGAAGTGGTGAAAGCGGGCGAAATCGATCGCAACGTCAAGCTCGGACGCGGCGGGATTCGCGAAATCGAATTCATCGTGCAGGCGCTGCAACTGCTGAAGGCGGGTCGGATTCCCTTTCTGCAAAATGCCCGGACGTTGTCGGCGCTGGAAAAAATGGTGCAGTACCATTTGCTGCCCGAAGCCGACGCCAGGAAACTCGCGGATGCCTACTGCTTCCTGCGCGACGTGGAGCACCGCTTGCAAATGGAAAACAATTTGCAGACCCACACCATTCCGGCTGAACGCGAGGCGCGCGAACGGCTCGCCGCTCTGATGGGCTTTGACTCACTGCGCGCGTTTGAGCGCGCGTTGCGAGCGCACACTCAACACGTTCGCGAAACTTTCGACGCGCTGCTCAAAATCCAACAGCCGGAGTCAACCCGGCCGCTGCCTCGCGGATTTGCCGGATGTGAAACCGAATGGAGGAGGATTCTCATGAACCATTCGTTCCAGGATGTGGACAAGTCGCTCCGCCTCCTCGAAACGTTCGCGTTCGGCCCCGGCTACATTCACGTTTCGCCGCGCACCGTGGATTTGGCGATGGAATTGCTGCCGAAATTTTTTGCGCTTTGTCCGAAGAAAGATTCCCGAGGCAGGATCGCGATGCCGAAGAACGCGTTGTCCGACCCTGACCGAGTCCTGACACGCCTGGACAGTTTCGTCACTGCCTATGGCACGCGCGCGATGCTCTATGAAACGTGGACCAGCAATTCATCGCTGTTCGAATTGCTGCTGTGGCTGTTCGACCGCTCGGAATTCCTCGCGGAAACCGCCATTCGCACGCCGGACCTGGTGGACGAACTGGAGCTGAGCGGCCGGCTGCGTCGGCGCAAAACGGCTGAACAAATTCTGCAGGATTTGCGCCACGGCCGCGACGACGAAGACCAGCGGCTCTGGCTGCGGCGTTACCACCAGGCCGAGTTGATGCGCATCGGCTTGCGCGACATTCTTGGTCTGGCCGACTTCGAGCAGAACCTTGCTGAACTTTCCGCCCTTGCCGATGCGTGCCTGCGCTACGGGCTCGAAGTCGTGTTGCGCAAAAACAAGTTCAAAACCGCGCCGCTCGTTATCCTCGGCCTCGGCAAGCTGGGCGGCGCGGAATTGAACTACGGCTCCGACCTCGACATCATGTTCGTCGCCGGTTCCAGGACCAGGAAACTGCCGACGTTGCAGCGTCTCGCGGCGGAAGTCATGGATTTGCTGTCCCGTCCGACTGAACTTGGCGTTGCGTTCGTCACCGACGCGCGCCTGCGTCCCGACGGCGAGAAAGGATTGCTCGTCAACACGCTTGAGACTTGTGAAGATTACTATCGCCGCCGCGCCATGCTTTGGGAGATCCAATCCCTCACCCGCGTCCGCGCCATTGCCGGCGACATGAAAACGGGGGAACAATTTCAACGATTGGCAGCAACCCTCGCGAATTTCTCACCGGAAAATGTAGCCGCTGGCTTCCGTGTGCGCGTCCCCCCGGCGACACCCGCGCCTCGCCGCGCCGGGCGCAACCGGAAAGCTGCGATTAAAGAATCAAGGGGTGGTCTCGTGGCGTATCGGCACGATTGGAAAACAGAAATCGCCAAAATGCGCGCGCGCATCGAAAAGGAACGCACGCCGCCTGGCAAAAACGACCTGGCCATCAAGACGGGCGCCGGTGGTCTCCTTGAGGCGGAGTTCATCGCGCAGACGCTTTGCCTCGCGCACGGTTGGCAGGAGCCGAACACACTTCGCGCGCTGCAGCTTGCCCGCGAAAAAAATGCCTTGCCTCCGGCTGATGCCAGTTCGTTGATTGAGAACTACCGCGACTTGCTGCGCATCGAATGCATCCTGCGTCGCTGGAGTTTTGAAGGTGAAGCGGTATTGCCCGACGATCCGGCTCCGCTCTATCGCGTCGCCGTGCGTTGTGGGTTCGCTGACGCGGACAGTTTCATGAAAGCCGTGGGAGCGCATCGAACCGCGATTCGGAGCGTTTACAACAAGGTTATGAATGAAGCTTGACGGTGTGACCTGCGCCCGGAGGGGTGCGCGAGGAGCGGCGTGCTTTGGTCAGGCGATCAATTCCCTGACCACATGGCCGTGCACGTCGGTAAGACGGAAGTCGCGGCCGGCATGCCGGAAAGTGAGCTTCTCGTGGTCAAAACCGAGCAATGCCAGAATGGTGGCGTGCAGGTCGTGCACATGAACTTTGTCCTCGACAGCCTGGAAACCGAATTCGTCGGTCGCGCCGTGGACACAGCCGCCGCGCACGCCGCCGCCCGCCAGCCACATCGTAAAACCGTAGTGGTTGTGGTCGCGTCCGTTGATTTTGCCGGCGTTGGAACCGGGCGTCGGCAGCTCCACGGTCGGCGTGCGGCCAAATTCGCCGCCCCAGATGATCAGCGTTTCCTCCAACAAGCCGCGCTTCGTCGTGGTTGTCCCACGGCTGGCCGGCGCCATGCCAGACCTGGACAAAGCGCACGCCCTTCTCAATCAACCGCCGGGCAATGAGCAACTGCCGGGCTTGCGTCCCGTCTCCATACATCCGGCGGATGTGTTCCGGCTCGCGGCTGACGTCGAACGCGTCGGTGGCGTCTATCTGCATCCGGTAAGCCAGCTCAAAGGATTGAATGCGCGCCTCCAACTGCGCGTCCTGCTGGCGCTTCTGGAGATGGCGTTCGTTGAGTGCCTGGAGCAGTTCGAGCTGTTCTTTCTGTTCCCGCAGGGACGTGTATTTGTTCTGGATGTGCTCGATGAGCTTTTCAATCCGGGTGTGCTGCGTGTCGATGTAGGTGCCCTGAAAAATCCCCGGCAGAAAACCGGACTGCCAGTTCTGTGACTCCTGGATCGGATAGCCGCCGGGGCACATCACGATGAAGCCGGGCAGATTTTGGTTCTCCGTGCCCAAACCATAGTTGATCCACGAACCCATGCTCGGCCGGATGAGCCGCGCCTCGCCGCAATTCATCAGCAGCAACGACGGCTCATGGTTCGGCACGTCGGCGTGCATCGAACGAATAACCGCGATGTCGTCCACGCACTCGCCGACTCGCTCGAAAATTTCGCTGACTTCGATGCCGCTCTGGCCGTATTTCCTGAATTGATAAGGCGAAGGAAACGCCGCACCGGTTTTGCGCTCCGTCTTTAAATTTTCCATCGGCAACGGTTTGCCGGCGTATTTTTTCAGGGCAGGTTTCGGATCAAAGGTGTCCACGTGCGATGGGCCGCCGTTGGCGAAGATATGGATGACGTGCCTGGCTCTGGCCGGGAACTGCGCCGGTTTGGGCATGAGCGGAGAAACAGCCTCCTCCGCCCGCGCCGAAGCGGCCAGCTCCTCGACCCCACCGAAGAAAGTCGCCAGGCTGAGCGCGCCCATGCCCATGCCGCAACGGCAGAGAAACTCGCGCCGGGTCAGAAAAGTATCTTCGAGACGTGGCTGGTGATGTTGCATCTATTTTACGCGAGTCTGAGGTCCGCGACTGTTTTTATAGACCGCTGAATCATTCGACAAATTCAAAACATTAGTCAGGATACCGCTGGCAAACATAGGCCAAAACGACACGCTCGGGCAAACAACAAATTCGAGAAAGGAACTCGTGGAAATGAAATCAGATAGAAGCACTGCTGGGAGCATTTTCACAGCAACGATTCTCAATGGAATCGGCATCATTCTCATTGGGTGGTCAGTTGAGGCTGGCTTACCGATGGAGGCCAAACAGCTTGCCATCGCAAACAACACATTTGCCTTTGATTTGTTTGCACGCCTGGCGAGGGACCCGGGCAATTTGGTTCTATCACCATTTTCGTTAGACGCAGCACTCGCCATGACTTCCACCGCGGCAGGGAGGGAAAAGTGAATCGGTGTTTCCCCACCTGGGTTCTTTAACGCAGTTGCCCTTGACCGGGGGTTTGTGTATTTTGCGGCCACTTTGAAAATGATGAGTGCGAAGGAAAATTTGTCGAAAGAAACCAACCGGAGTGACGCGCCGCCGCCTGGCGAAGCGGAACAGGCGACTGAAGCAGGCACCCCCGCGGGGAGGCCGGAAACCGAGCAGGCCACGAAGAAGACGACCGCCCGCGCCGAAGTCCCGTTCACGCCGCAGCAAATTGAAGAATTGAAGGTCAGGGCCGCCAAAGCGGACGAACATTGGGACCGGCTGCTGCGCGCAACCGCGGATCTGGAGAACTTCAAGAAACGCGCCGCGCGCGAACGCCAGGAAGCGACTCGCTTCGCCAACGTCTCGCTGCTCGAAAAGCTGATTCCGGCCCTGGACAATTTCGACATGGCCCTGGCGGCCGCCAACAACGACGCTTCCGGCCGGCCGTTCGATCCGAATTTGCACGAAGCCCTTTCGCAACAGGAAACCGCCGATGTGCCCGAAGGCCAGGTGCTGCGACAGTTGCGCAAAGGTTACAAATTGCGCGATCGCCTGATCCGCCCGGCCAGCGTTGTTGTGGCCAAAAAACCGACTGCCTGACCGCCATGGCCAAACGCGATTATTACGAGGTCCTCGAGGTGGACCGCGCGGCCAGCGAGGAGGAAATCAAAAAGGCCTATCGCAAACTGGCCATCAAATACCATCCGGATAAGAATCCCGGCGACAAAACCGCCGAGGAAAAATTCAAGGAATTGGGCGAAGCCTACGAAGCCCTGAGCGATCCGCAGACGCGGGCCGCTTACGACCGGTACGGCCATGCTGCCTTCGATCCGCGCGCGCGCGCCGGCGGAGGTTTTCGGGGCGGCGGCTTCCATGATCCGTTTGAGATTTTCCGCGAAGTCTTCGGCGCCGGCACCGGCAGCATCTTCGATGAATTGTTCGGCGGCGAACGGCAGGATCCGGCCGGCCCGAGGCGCGGCGCCGACCTGCGTTATGATCTGGAGATTTCGTTCGAGGAAGCGGTGTTGGGCTGCGAAAAAGAAATCGCGGTCGCGAAGCTCGACTCGTGCGAGTCCTGCCAGGGCTCGGGCGCGGAGCCAGGCTCGACCTCGAAAACGTGTTCGACCTGCGGCGGGCGCGGGCAGGTCATCAGCTCGCGCGGGATTTTCAGCATTGCGCAAACGTGTCCACGGTGCGAAGGCGCGGGACAAGTGGTCGAAAAACCGTGCCGCGCGTGCCACGGCGCCGGACGGCGCGAGCGCACTTCCAAAATCACGATTAAAATTCCACCGGGACTGGACACCGGCGCGCGGCTGCGCTCGGCGGGCAACGGCGAAGGAGGCATTCGCGGCGGGCCGTCGGGAAATCTTTACGTCGTCTTGCACGTCAAGCCGCATGAGCTTTTTCAGCGCGAGGGCGACGATTTGATTTGCGAGGTGCCGATCAGTTTCGTGCAGGCAGCGCTCGGGGCTGAAATCGAAGTCCCGACGTTGTCGAGCAAGGCGAGCATCAAAATCCCGCCCGGCACGCAGACGGGAACGGTGTTCCGGCTGAAAGGCAAAGGGGTGAAAAATGTTCAGGGCTACGGCGTAGGCGACCTGCACGTGCGCGTGCACGTGGAAGTGCCGTTCTTTGAAAAGGCGAAGGACCTGTTTCGATGACGCGGATAGAGACGGGGATGGAGCGTTGGAGTAGCGGAGCGATGCGAGATCAGGCCAGCCAATCCAACACTCCGTTGCTCCCATGCTCCGTTACTCCAATTTGATTTTCATGCACCGGTTCTACCTCCCTCCGGATGAATGTCAGAAGGACTCGATCTCATTGTCGGAGCGAGAGTCGCGTCACGCCTTGAACGTTCTGCGGATTCGCCCGCGCGACCGGGTGGTCGTGTTGAACGGCGCGGGAGATGAAATGCTTTGTGAAGTGCGGGAGGCAGGTAGCCGCGCCGTCACGCTGAAGATCGTGCGGAAAAATCCAATCCCGCCTCTGCCCTGTCAAGTGACGCTGGCGCAGGCCGTCACCAGGGGCAGAACCATGGAGTTGATCGTCCAAAAGGCCACAGAACTGGGCGCGCATCGGATCGTGCCGATTCTTTCCGAGCGGACCGTCGCGCACGTCGGAGCCGACCGCGCCGCGGCCAAAGTCGAGAAATGGGTGGCGACGACTATCGAGGCAATCAAGCAATGCGGTGCCGCCTGGCTTCCTCGCGTGGAGGCGCCGCTGACGCCGCAGGCATTTCTCTCCTGGAGCGAGAAATTTGACCTGTCGCTCATCGCTTCGTTGCAAAGCGACGCCCGGCATCCGCGCGCGCACTTCGAATCGTTCAGGGCGGAAAAGAAACGCCTGCCACACGCAGTCTGCGTGTGGGTCGGACCAGAAGGTGATTTCACTCCGGCTGAAATCGATGCGGTGCGCGCTGCTGGCGGGCTGCCCATTTCGCTCGGCCAACTGGTGCTGCGCAGCGAAACGGCGGCGATCTACTGCCTGTCCGTCATCAACTACGAGCTGCAAGCTTGTCGCGGTTAAACCAATTGCCAAAAGAAACCAGTAATAAACGCTTCCTCCTGCCCATGAACCCCCTCACCCCTTCCCTCTCCCCCACTGGAGGAGAGAGAGGGTGGCCGGAGGTCGGGTGAGGGGTATTTCATGGTCCCAATGCATGATCTCCAATGGATACAAATCAGGGCTCAACGGAGTCTCGCCCCACCGTTCATGGCCCCAACTCACGTCCAATTCCTGGAGGTGTTCGCTCTCCATGAACCAGAGGAACATCCAACATCGAACACCCAACGCCGAACTTCGAATGGCAGCGCGAATCCTCGCTCACTTCGGCGTTCGATGTTTTCCCCCGGCTCAGGTTCGCGGCGCCAAAAGACCAGACACGCAGGTAAGCAGCCCGCGCGAAGGCTACGGCGGCGCGATGAGTTTCTGAAATTCAGGGAGGCTGCGAAGCGTGGTGAAACTCTGGTTGGTGACAGCGTCTCTCCTCAAATCGCGCTCCTTGGGATTCTGCGCCAGGCGTTGCCCGCTTAACATCAATGATTTGCCCAGCGCCGCCAGGGCTTCATTGCTTTTTCCGAGGAGCGCGCGCGTGGAGGCAAGGTTATACCACGCTTCCGGACTGTCCGGGGTGACCTTGACCAGTTTTTCCAGCACTGTTTCGAGCTTCGCGCCCTGCTGGAGTTGGGCGTACGCGTTCGCCACCGCGAGCACGGCGTTCACGTCGGCCTGTGGACCGTTGATCAGTTGATCGAGAATATGAAAGGCGGCGTTCGTCTGATGCAGTTGCAGGTAAGCTGACGCCAGCTCAAACGCCACTTTTCCATCGCCGGGATTGGTCTGGAACTGCTGCTCCAACTGGGACAGTACCTTCTGTGTCTGCCCGAACTGGGTCTGCA